>NZ_JADEWC010000007.1 GCF_015207825.1 Cyanobacterium stanieri LEGE 03274 | reverse complement strand
CAAGTGTGTAGATGTCACTTTCGTTCCTTTTTCTTTGCTGGTCATCATCCATCTCCCGTTAATTTCGGTGGTTTTTTCTTTTGCCCGTGAAATTTAACGGGAGTCCTGTGACGACATTTCAAGATAGGCTTTTGGTTGAATCGCTTCAATAAATCTAGCTGTTTCAAAAAATAAATTACCCCTTCCCTTTTCATCACTAAATCCCTGTCTATAACCAGCAACAGAAAAGGCTTGACAAGGAAAACCAGAAGTTATTACATCAACATATCCCCATTCTTGGGGACTGTTAACTGTGTTTATGTCTTGCTCATATAATTGATGTTGATAGTTATATCTGTAGGTTTCACAGGCTTTTTTATCATATTCGTTTGCCCACTTTATCTTATATCCAGCTTTCGTAAAACCAGTACAAATACCACCAATCCCAGCAAATAAACTTCCTACAGTTAATGGCTTCATTGTTTTACTATTACTCATAAGATATTTTTGGTTTTATCAAAAGTTAAAATAATTTATATTCCATATTATAGCGTTTTAAATGGATATTATTTTCTATTTTTTAGCTAGTATTATTGTATATTAATCATAGGTAATCAAAAAAAATCATAACAATGCCACGAAAAAAAGAAGATATATTAGCTGATGGTTTCAATACCCGTTATAAAGCCATTGGTATGGAAGATGTTAAGATGGGCAAAAAAGTTTTTGGTTTGGTTTTTCCCCAAAAATATCAAGATATTCTAGAAAAAATGGATAGAAATCAAAGAATCCCTTTCATGAGAGAAGCAATTATAAAGGCAATAGATAACTTGGATAGTTAAATAATTCATTATCTACTGTTTGTATCCGATCTAATTACTTCAATAATATTTTTTCCTGCGAGAAATACAAAAGTCTGATAAGATAGAGAAGCTATACTAAAAATCTTAGAAAACAAAAGTCGTAGGGAAAAAAAGCGCAATCGAATATGGGCAATAAGCCAACCATCGCCGTCTCTCATTTAGGATGTGAAAAAAATCGAATCGATTCTGAGCATATGCTCGGTTTGTTAGCACAATCAGGCTACCAAATTGATAATACAGAAGAATTAGCAGATTACGTCATTGTAAATACTTGTAGTTTTATTGAATCTGCCAGACAAGAATCTGTCAGAACCTTGGTAGAATTAGCAGAAAATAATAAGAAAATTATTATCTCTGGTTGCATGGCACAGCACTTCCAAGAGGAGTTATTAGCCGAATTACCAGAGGCTGTGGCATTGGTAGGCACAGGAGATTATCAAAATATTGTAGATGTTATTCAAAGAGTGGAAAAAGGAGAAAGAGTAACCGCTGTTTCTGCCCAACCTACTTACATCGCCGATGAAAATATACCTCGTTATCGCACCACCACCGAAGGAGTAGCCTATTTACGGGTAGCTGAAGGTTGTGACTATAGTTGTGCTTTTTGCATTATCCCCCATCTCAGGGGCAAACAAAGATCCAGAACCATTGAATCTATTGTTAATGAAGCCAAGCAATTGGCGGATCAAGGGGTTCAAGAATTAATATTGATCTCTCAAATTACTACTAATTATGGCGTTGACATTTACGGTGAACCCAAATTAGCAGAATTATTAAGGGCTTTGGGTAAAGTTGATATTCCTTGGATTCGCATTCATTATGCCTATCCCACAGGATTGACGGATAAAGTAATCGAAGCTATCCGAGAAACCCCCAATGTTCTACCCTACTTGGATTTACCCCTACAACATTCTGATCCAGATATTTTAAAAGCTATGAACCGCCCTTGGCAGGGTCAAGTAAACGATCGCATCATAGAACAAATTAAGATCGCCCTCCCTGAAGCAGTAATGCGCACGACATTTATTGTCGGATTTCCGGGAGAAACGCAACAAAACTTCAAACATTTGTTACAATTTGTAAAAAGGCATCAATTTGATCATGTGGGAGTGTTTACATTTTCCCCCGAAGAAGGAACCAAAGCCTATAACTTAGGTAATCAAGTTCCCAAAGAGGTGAAAATCGCTCGTAGAAATGAATTAATGGAAATACAACAGCCCATTGCGGCGGCAAAAAATGAAGCCGAAATAGGTAAAGTAGTTCCTGTATTGATTGAGCAAGAAAACCCTGCCACTGGAGAATTAATCGGTCGTTCTCCTCGCTTTGCCCCCGAAGTAGATGGTATCGTCTATGTCCGTGGTGAGGCCAACCTAGGTTCAATAACATCAGTCAGAATTACTGATGCCGATGTCTATGATCTCTATGGTGAAATTGAAATAAGTTAGTAAATATTTTTAATCTAGTTTTCTTACTGGGTTACACCGTTGTTTACTACTTGTGTATCAAGGAAGAGTTTACTATGAAGTAAGAACCAATAAAGTAGGGAATAATTGCATAATAATATGAAATTATAGATTCCGTAAATCCTTTGATCCCGTACCCTTAACCAGTTTTGCTTCATTTCAGGTTTTCCCCCAATTCATCTGTGGAGACATCTTTCAGTTCACAAATAAAATAAAATACAGATGACAACTTCTTTCGCAAGTTTAGGACTTTCAGAAACTCTCGTTAATCAATTAGATAATATTGGTTTTAATACTCCTACTAAAATTCAAACCCTTGCAATTCCTGAACTAATTGCAGGTCGTGACGTGGTGGGACAATCGCAAACTGGGACGGGTAAAACCGCCGCTTATTCTCTACCTATTTTGGACAAAATCGATAAGAGTGACAAAAATGTACAGGCTCTTATCCTCGCTCCTACCAGAGAATTAGCCCAACAGGTGGCCGAAGCCTTTAAGGATTTAATCGGCAGAGAGAGAATTTTTGTAACCACCGTTTATGGTGGTCAATCCATGGAGCGTCAAATTCGCTTTTTGGAAAAGGGATCTCACATTGTTGTGGGTACTCCAGGACGTATCATTGACCTACTCAATCGTAAACATCTCAAGCTCGATAGCTTACGCTATGTGGTACTAGATGAAGCAGATGAGATGCTCAGTATGGGCTTTATTGATGATGTGAAAACCATTCTTTCCCGTACCCCTGATACTCGTCAAACCACTTGTTTTTCGGCTACCATGCCCAAGGAAATTCAGTTGTTGGTTAAAGAGTTCATGACTGATGCGGTAAATGTCACTGGGGAAAAACCTCAAGACACTCCTTCGCGCATCGAACAGGTGGTTTATATGGTGCCTCGGGGTTGGTCAAAAATTAAGACCATTCAGCCTATTTTGGAAATTGAAGATCCCCAGTCGGCGATTATCTTTGTGCGCACCAAGCGCACCGCTTCTGAGTTGACTTCTAAGTTACAAGAAGCTGGGCAAAGTGTGGATGAGTACCATGGTGATTTGAGCCAACAACAACGGGAGCGTTTAATCCAACGTTGGCGCGATGGCAAAATTAAGGTAGTAGTGGCGACAGATATTGCAGCCCGTGGTTTGGATGTGTCGGATTTAACCCATGTCTTTAACTTTGATTTACCTGATAACACTGAAACTTATATTCACCGTATTGGACGTACGGGCAGGGCTGGTAAGGAAGGGAAAGCCATTGCTTTGGTAGAACCGAGCGATCGCCGCTTATTGCGTCAAATTGAGCGTCGCTTAAAACAGTCTATCACTGTGGAAACCGTGCCTAACCGCTCTACGGTGGAAGCCAAAAGAATGCTTAAACTTAAGGAACAAATTAAAGAATCCCTTAGCGGTGAGCGTTTAGCTTCTTTCTTACCCATGGTCAAAGAATTACATGGAGACTATGATCCCAGTGCGATCGCAGCGGCAGTCTTACAAATTCTTTATGATCAAAATTGCCCCGCATGGTTACAGCAAGATTGGGAAGTTCCCCCCCCTGCTACTCCTAAACCCAATATCGGTGGTAAAAAATACGGTCGTGGCGGTAAATATAACCGTGGTAAATCTAATTATGGTGGTGGAAAACCTAGCCGTAAATACGATCGCCCCAGGGTAAGATAAATATATCTTAGCTATTAAGTGTTAGGTTACTTAAAATATTTTAGGCTTTTTTTAAAGCCTAATTAACCTTAAAAATAGACGATAAATTTATCAAAAAAATAGACAAAAAAGAAATTAATAATAATACAATACACCAGAACCACGCCTCATTGATATTTCCCCCCTGTACAGCAAAATAAATCGCCATTGGTATCGTTTGAGTTTTGTTGGGTATATTTCCCGCCACCATTAAAGTTGCCCCAAACTCTCCCATAATACGAGTAAAAGTTAACACCAATCCTGAAATAATACCACGCAGACCCATGGGAATAGCGATATAAATAAAAACTATCATTTCCGATGCTCCCTCAATTCTGGCCGCATCAAGGATTAAAGAATCAATTTGCTCAAAAGCTCCCAAACTAATTCTAAACATCAAAGGAAAGCCCATAATAGTAGTGGCAATAACCGCTCCATACCAGTTAAATACAAAATTTAAATTCCATGGAGCTAAAATACCATTTTTACCTAGTAAAATTAATAAAATAAAACCTACCACAGTCGGTGGTAATACTAAAGGAATTAATAAAATACCTTCTAAGAGCGATCGCCCCTTACCCCTATAATTATATAATCCATAAGCAAAAGAAACCCCAAAAACAAAAGCAATAAAAGTAGCACACAAAGAAACTTTTAAAGAAATCCATAAAGGAGAAAAATTAACCATTATTCCATAAGATTAAATCCAAAATCAATAAAAATATTTTGTACATCTTCCCCCTGTAAAAATTGTAAATATCTTTGTGCCTCCCCCAAATTTTGAGTATCCCTAATAATTGCCACAGGATAAATAATAGACGAATGTAAATCAGCATCAGCCGTCGCAATAACCTTTACTTTATCCGAACTGATTGCATCCGTAAAATAAACAATTCCCACATCAACATTACCCGTTTCTACCGCCATAAGAGTAGAGCGAACATTATTAGTAAATAAAAATTTGGACTGAGATTTTAACTCAGAAAATATATTTAAATTATCCAATATTTCTTGTCCATATTGCCCTGCAGGAACACTTTTAGGCTCTCCCATGGCAATTAAATTAATACTACTATCCGTTAATTGAGTAAAATCATTAATGTTTAACAAACTATTATTTCTTGTAATTAAAACAATCTGATTACCCACTAAACTGACTTTACTATTAGTAAATAATAAATCCTTTTTTTCTAAAACATCCATCTGTTTATTAGAAGCAGAAATGAAAATATCAATATTAGCCCCCTGCTCAATTTGTTGTTGTAAAACCCCAGAAGAAGCAAAAGTATAATCAACATTTCCTGAATATAAACCATCAATTTTAGTTAAAACAGGTTCTAAACTTGCCGCCGCCCCCACTAATATCGATGAATTAACATTATCATTTTCTCTGTCAAAATTAGCAATAGAAACACACCCCAAAATAAAGCAAAATAATAGGGCATACAAGAAAATATATATACTGTTTTTTTTCATTGCAAAAATTACTGAGAATAATAAAATACTCTAATCAAACTGCTAAATTCATCTCAAAAAATATAATTAAATAGAAACTAAAAAATCATCAAATAACTGCCAATTATCCTCATCATTAATAGGCTTCCAAATCTCCTCAATAACAGAACGTACAGGCACATTCCGAGGATTACAAAACTCTAAAACATTTTTAATACTTACTAAATCATCCCTAGTAAAATAATTAAGCGCCCGATGATAAAGAATCTTCCAATCTTGAAAATTACTAGCAATAATAGTTCTATTTTCTAAAATTAAATCAACATCCTCATACCAACCATTATTAAAATCACTACTTAAACCCGCAAAAAAATCATGATAACCATACTGAGATTCCCTTAATAAATTAACCGTTTCCCTCACCAACGGTGAAGATAAATCCTCAGGTAAATCAATAAAACCCAACCGTTTCAACATACACTGTTGATAATAAAAATTATAAAAGTCATCAAAATTAGCCAATTCTTCCTCCAACTCAGGAAAAGGCATCACCAAAGACAAAGGAGCTTGTAACTTCTCCAAATTTAAACGACAAATAACAGGTTGATTACCATAACTATATCTTCCCCCATAATCAAAATAAGCCGCAATAAACTTGGGATCATAAGTACTAATAAAAGCATAAGGGCCATAATCAAAACTTTCCCCCGTAATCGACATATTATCAGTATTTAAAACCCCATGACAAAAACCCGCACTCATCCACTGAGCCACCAACTTTGCCACCCTTTCCACCAACTCACCATAAAACTTTTGATAAGGATTATCCTGGGCACAAAGATGAGGATAATAATAATAAATGACATGATCCAACAAATTTCTGATTAAATCAGGCCTTTGAAGGTAGTGTAAACGCTCAAAACTACCAAAGCGAATATGAGAATGACTAAACCTCACCATCACCGATGAGCGAGTAGGAGATGGCTCATCCCCACGCCACAAAGATTCCCCCGTTTCAATCAAACAAAAACAACGAGATGTATTAACTCCCAAACGGTGTAAAATCTCCCCCGCAATAACTTCCCTAACTCCCCCCTTAAGAGTCAATCTTCCATCCGCCGTTCTTGAATAAGGAGTACGGCCAGAACCCTTAGTACCAAAATCATAGAGCCTTCCATCAACCCCCCTTACTTGTCCGTATAAAAACCCCCTACCATCTCCCAAAAAAGGGTTATATTGTCCAAATTGATAACCATGGTATCGTAGAGCAAGGGGAGGACATAAACCTTGAAACTTGCCAAACGCCTCCAACCAATGGTTTTCCTCTACCAAATCAGGATCAATTCCTATTTTTTTCAACAGAGATTGATTTGTAAATCGGAGAATATGTTCAGGAAATTCCGCAGGAATAACAATATCATAATAATCTTCCCCCAAGTTTTCCATAGCGGGTTCATATTCGAGATTAAAAAAAGGATTACTCATAGTAAATTTGATTAATTGGTCAATAATTGCGCCCTCTTAAGGTAGAGGATTCCTCAAGAATCTATTATAGATAGCAATGGTTTACCGATGATTTATTGTATGTGTCGAAAAGACGAGTATAAAAAAAACTTTTATTTTACCTGTCCATAATCAATGGTCAATTTAGCTTCATTAAAAAAAATATTATCATAAATAAAGATTATCCCTCCATTACTCAACATCCTAGGTTCAAAATTCTGTATAATATACCTTAAATCAAAAATTTAGATCGTTTTTGGTGTTAAGCTAGATAATTGGGCTTGTCGTCTAGGGGATTAATTGAAATCCCAACTGGTAAAAGGTGAAAAACCAACAGCTTAATGCAAGGTACAATAATTTCACCCAAAACCGTGTCAAATTTCATCAATAGAAGTATTAAATTTTAAATTAATCTCTATGTTTATCTTTTCCAGATCACTTATAAGCATATTTTGTAAGTATATGGAAAATATTTGTAATTATCAAAAAAGTAAGTAAATTGAAAACCTTTGAAAATATGCCTATGGTCAGTCAAACAGAAACCACAAAAACCGATATTGGTTTTACCCATGAAGATTTTGCCGCTCTTTTAGATCAGTATGACTATCACTTCAGCCCCGGAGATGTTGTACCCGGTACAGTGTTTAGTATGGAGCAAAGAGGAGCTTTAATCGACATTGGAGCAAAGACTGCCGCCTATATTCCTGTACAAGAACTTTCCATCAACAGAGTTGATAATCCTGACGAGGTTTTACAACCCAACGAAACCAGAGAATTTTTTATCCTTACCGATGAAAATGAAGATGGACAATTAACCTTATCCATTCGTCGTATTGAGTATATGCGAGCTTGGGAAAGGGTTCGTCAATTACAACAAGAAGACGCTACCGTTTATTCTAACGTATTTGCAACCAATAGAGGTGGTGCTTTAGTTAGAGTTGAAGGATTAAGAGGATTTATTCCTGGTTCTCACATCAGTGCTAAAGATGCGAAGGAAGATTTGTTAGGTCAAGACTTACCTTTAAAATTTTTAGAAGTGGACGAAGAACGTAATCGTCTTGTCTTGAGTCATCGTCGTGCCTTAGTAGAACGCAAGATGAATGGTTTAGAAGTCGCTCAAGTGGTGGTGGGTTCTGTTCGTGGTATTAAGCCATATGGTGCCTTCATCGACATCGGTGGTGTAAGTGGTTTGTTACACATCTCCGAAATTTCCCATGATCATATTGATACTCCTCACAGTGTATTTAACGTCAACGATGAATTAAAAGTAATGATCATCGATTTAGATGCTGAAAGAGGACGTATTTCCCTTTCTACCAAACAATTAGAACCCGAACCAGGGGATATGTTAACCAAACGGGAATTGGTGTTTGAGAAGGCGGAAGAAATGGCGGCCTTATATCGTCAGAAACTTTTGGCTGGGGATGATGCTCAAGAAGAAGATGCGGTAGTAGTTGAACAAGAAACCACTGAATTAGTAGAAAATGTTGCTACGGAAGATGTTAACGAAGGGGTAGAAGAAACTACCACTAACGATGATGAATTAGCTTCTAGCGTAACTGAATAATTTTTCATAACTTATGGAGTTGTTTAACTAAATTTCATCAGTACATCTCGAATGTTGAAGGAGGGTTTAACCCTCCTTTTTTGTTATTCACTTTTGATACGACGATTACGCCACACTTGCCAAGAAATGTATATTAGTAACATGGTTGCCCCTAAAACATACACACCGCCACTGGGAAAACCAGAAAAAACAAGGGCAAAACTTCCTACCCAAAGGGTGAGAGAGTAGATAAATAAAACTGTTAATCTTTGGGATATTCCTGCTTCTAGGAGGCGATGATGTAAATGTCTTTTATCGGGTAGAAAAGGGGATTTCCCCTGAATGACACGGGAAAGGATGACAATGGACATATCTACTATGGGTACTGCTAGGATGATATAAGGTAAAACAACCGCAGTTACCGCAGCGGTTTTAGCAAGTCCGATTACTCCTACTCCTGCGAGAAGAAAACCCATAAAGTATGCTCCTCCATCCCCCATAAAAATTTGGGCGGGGTTGAAGTTATAACGCAAAAATCCCAATGCACCTCCTGCTAGAGCCGCGGCGATTAGGGCGGCAGCTGGTTGATTCATAAATAAGCTAACAATCAACATCACTACGGCGGCAATTCCGCATACCCCTGCAGCCAATCCGTCTAAACCGTCAATCCAATTAATGGCGTTTACCATACCAACTAGCCAAATGATGGTGATGGGTAAGCTAAGCCACCATACATCTATTTGCACTAAGCCATAAAAAGGAACGGTAAAAAAATCAATCCTTACTCCTTGCCACCATGCAAAACTAGAGACTATGGATTGTACGATGAGGCGAAAACTTGCGGAAAGGCTGAATAAATCGTCGGCAAGACCTATGAGAAAGAATAAACAAGCCCCAATGGTTACACCCCAAATTTCGGCATCTTGGTCGGGGGGTAGGATGCCAAATCCTCCCATCCACCATACGATTAATAGGGAACAGGTTACGGCGGCAAAGATGGCAATTCCTCCTATTCTGACGATGGGTTTATGATGTACTTTGCGAGGATCTGGTTTATCTACATGACCACTTTTCAAGCCTATGGTTTTAACGACGGGGGTTGACCATAAAACTAGGTTCATGGATACAAGAAAGGCAACGAGGTGGTAAGTTTCTTGGGTGGGGGTAAATTCATAGTTCATGATTGACGGTTATAAGAGGATGACAATCTTAGGTTTTTTTGCTAGTGTTACTTTCACTAATTTTAAGTCATTTCTGATCATTATTTTTCTCTTGGCTATTTGGTTGTATGGGTAGGTTATTTTTATTTTGGTGGAGGGTTAAGGTTGATGGTGATATTTTAAAAAAATACCATAAAGTTTTATGAATCTATTTTCAAAGAATGGTGGTTATTAATAATCAAAATTTAATTTAATTTTAATCTTAGTTTAAACAAAGTATGTTTCAAAAAATAGTCACTTAAACAAGTATGGGAAAAAAGTAGAAAAACTTGATTTTTTGTTATCTATAAGACATTAAATGCTTGACTGAGTTAGTTTTCAATCATTAGCATGGATAGGTTTAATAGCAGGGAAATAGATTTTATCTATCAATTTTTAAATATGTATTGCTATTAAATACAAAAAATTTCTTTTGAAGAAAGCTAAATAAATTAAGCGAAAAAAATGTCAACAATTAGTTTAAATGGTTTGAGGTATGAGCAAGATTTTAATGGTCTTGTGAATGGTGGTTCAACGGGGGATGTTTTACCTGTAGGGTGGTTTTTTTTGGAAACTGGTAATAATGCCAATCTAACGTACGGTGTTAGCGATGGTAGTAGTAATTCTGGGAATACCTATAGTTATGGTGCGACAGATTCCGATGATAGGGCTTTTGGTACTTTGTTATCTGGCTCGTTGATTCCCACCATTGGAGCTAGTTTTACCAACAATTCGGGTTTTACCATTACGGGGTTAGAAATAACCTATCGTGGTGAACAATGGCGATTGGGAAGCAATAGTAGAACGACCCCAGATCGTTTGGATTTTCAATATAGTTTGGATGCTACTTCCCTTGATTCAGGTGCTTGGGTTGATGTGGATGCTTTAGATTTTGTTGCTCCTGTTACTACGGGGGATGGGGGTGCAAAGGATGGGAATGAAAATTTTTTGGAAATTTCCGATATTATTTCGGGTATAGAAGTTGAGGATGGAGAAACATTTTGGCTTCGTTGGTCTGATTTTAATGCTTCTGGGCCTGATGATGGTTTAGCTATTGATGATTTTTCTATAATTCCTGTGGATGGGGAAGAAGATATAGATCCAGAAATTCCTGAAGATCCCGTGGAAGTTCCAATTACGAGAATTAGTGCCATTCAAGGTGATGGTATGGTTTCTCCCCTTATCAATGAAGTGGTTACCATAGAGGCGATCGCACTGGGTGACTTTCAATCTTCTGATGGCAATAGTAATCTACGGGGTTTTTATGTTCAAGAGGAAGATGGCGACGTTGACAATAATCCTTTGACTTCGGAAGGTTTATTTATTTTTGATGATAATTTTGGGGTTGATGTAAATGTGGGCGATTTAGTGCGAGTAACTGGCACAGTGGCGGAATTTACCACGGGTACAAGCAGTTTAACCCAATTACGTAGCATTACCGATGTCACGGTGGTAAGTGAAAATAATCCTTTACCCACCCCCATAGAAATTACATTTCCCTTAAATGATCCTAGTGATTTAGAGGCTTTTGAGGGAATGTTAGTGACAATTCCCACCACCTTAACGGTAACAGAGCATTTTCAATTGGGGCGTTTTGGTCAGGTGGTTTTATCCTCCAATGGAGATACCAATCAAAATGATACCGATGGCCGTTTAGATCAGTTTACTCAATTTAATGATCCCAGTGTGGATGGTTTCAATGCCTATCAACAAGAAATAGCAAAACGTCGCATTGTGGTAGATGATGGTTTGACGGTGCAAAATCCAGATCCCATTATCAATGGTAGGGGAGAAATGCCGTTAAGTCCTACCAATACCTTGCGCGGTGGTGATACAGTCACGAATTTGACAGGTATCCTTGATGATCGTTTTGGTGCATCGAATATCGGTAATTATCGGATTCAACCCACTGCCCCCATTGACTTTCAGGCAACCAACCCTCGTCCTACGGAAATTCCTGATGTTGGTGGAAGGTTAAAGGTTGCTAGTTTTAATGTTCTTAATTATTTTAATGGTGATGGTGCTGGGGATTTTTCTGGTGAGGAACAACGGGGCGCTGATAATCTTCAAGAGTTTGAGCGTCAAAGGGATAAAATCATTTCAGCTATTACTGGTTTAAATGCTGATGTCATTGGGCTTGTGGAAATTGAAAATGATGGTTATGGGGATGATAGTGCTATTCAAGATCTCATTGATGGTTTAAATGCCGTTGAAGGAGCGGGAACTTATGCTTTTGTGGATCCAGGCACCTCTAATTTAGGACTAGATGCGATCGCCGTGGGCTTCATTTATAAAACTAACTCAGTAAAAATAGCTGATGGAAGTAATATCGCCATTTTGGACACGGGAGCATTTGATCCTATTAATATAGCCCGTAATCGTGTACCTTTAGCGGTTACTTTTGAAGAATTAGCCACGGGGGAAAAATTTACCGCCGTCACCAATCACTTTAAATCTAAAGGTTCATCGGGGTTGAGTGACACCAACGATCCTAATTTTGATCAAGGGGATGGACAAGGATTTTGGAACGATATTCGCACCCAAGCATCCCAAGATTTAGCGGATTGGTTAGCCACGAATCCCACAGGAATTAATGATAGTGATGTACTTATTTTAGGGGATTTGAATGCTTATGCCCAAGAAGATCCCATCACAACTTTGGAAAATGAAGGTTATCAAAATCTGGTTTCTAATAGTAGTTATTCCTTTGTGTTTGATGGTCAATGGGGTACTTTAGATTATGCCCTAGCCACCGATAGTATGACAAATCAGGTTACAGGGGCGCAAAAATGGCATATTAACGCTGATGAACCCAATGTATTGGATTACAACACCAATTTTAAATCTGAAAATCAGATTAGTAGTCTTTATGATGATAGTCCTTTTCGTTCCTCAGATCATGATCCTGTTATCGTGGGTTTGACTTTAGGTAATACCACTTCAGGCCCCGGGGGCGCTGGTTCTGGCTCTCCTAACACCCCTTCCCAAGAAAACCCTCAACCTTTTACCCCCGCCAGAAATCCTCTCATCGATAGGGTTTTAACATTTAGTCAAGATAATGTTCAAATATTATACATTCCTTTAACGGGAAGACCTGCAGATCCTCAGGGTTTAGGATTTTGGGGCAGTGCGATCGGTGAAAATGATATTCGTTACTCTCCTTCTGCGGGTGATAGCCTGTTGAATTTACCCCAAAGGCAAACAATCGCTTATCAAAATATTATTAATGATTTTGCTAATTCTTCGGAAGTAGTGAGATTGTTTGGTGAAAATGATAATTTATTTGCGATCAATTTAATTTATAACAATGCCTTTAATCGCCCCGTAGAGCAGGAAGGATTAAATTATTGGAATAACGCCTTAGAAACAGGGGATGTTACCCTTGCCAATCTTGCTTTAGAAGTTGCCTTGGGGGCTAGTGGTTCTGATGTAACGGTTTTGAGTAATAAGGTTGTGGGTGCGGAATTATTTATAGAACGCTTACAATCTCTTGGGATTACTTCAAGATATTTTGGAGAGGAAGCCGAGATAATTGGTTTTGAGTTTTTATCCTCTGTGGGTAATACTTCACCTACTGAAAGTCAGATTGATGATTTTATTAATCGTCTGCCTGTAATTTAGTCATTATCATTAGCGTTAAGGTTCATTTTAACCTCAATTCGGGATAATATTTGTGAGTAAGGGGGATGGGGATTACGATTAGGTTTCAGGTGAGAGATCGTAGTTTATTAACGGTTCATTGTTTACACGGTGGGACAACTGCGAAGATACAATTTATCTATAATGGATTTTCCGAACTTGATATAGAATACTAAAAATCTTATCCCAAATTCAATTTATTTTAAGGGTGATCCTAGGATTAGATCGTACACTAGATCGCCCTTACCACAAAACCAATAAAAATTAAAAGATTTGATTACAATAAAATCAAGAAAAGAAAGCAAAATTAGTAATCAATATGGAAGCCTTTAGCCGTAGCGCCCCCCAATGGACTTATCAAGCCACCCATGCCATCAGTTTTTGTTGTCCCCGCTGCGGTGCATCTCCTAGAGAAGCCACCAAAGTATGGCTCAATCGTTATGCCCCCGTAATCATGGAAAATCGTCAACGAAAATGGCAAGAATTTTATGCCTGTGAATGTGAACAAGTATGGTGGGCGTGGAGTTGCGCAAGGCAAAGTTAATTTATCCGACATCGCCTCCTAGATAAAATGCCCAAACCAAAATCAATAACCCACCATGCCCCGAAACCTAAAAAGAAGGAGGAGACTCAGGCACAGGAGGCAAAGGCATATCCTCACCACCACCATTATCAGGTAAAGCATTATTACCCTCAGGATTAAGATAAGGATTAACACCAGGGGTAGGAGTTTGACTTTCCACAGGAATTTGGGAATTACCCGCCAAAGTAGCCAAAGCCACGCGATCGCCCCCTACTTCCTTCAGCATATCCAAAACCTCCACCACCTGACTATAACGAACATCCTCAGACGCATGAAGCACCATCAACCCAGAAGGATTAATCGTATTATAATTCTTAATCGCACTATATAACTGAACCTGACTAACAGGCTGTTTCTCCAAATAAAGTTGCCCCTGATTATCCAGACTAACCACCAACATTTCTCGCATTTGCGCCGTGCCAGTAGTCGCCCTCGGTAAATTTAAATTAATCGCCTGTTGTCGAGAAAAACCCACCGCCGCCAAAATGAAAAACGTCAAAATACAAAAAATGACATCAATCATCGGCACAATCTCAATCCTTACTTCCTGCTGATTATTCACATCCCCCCACAACTTCAGAGGGCGGGGACTATATTTTTGAGCAGAATTATTTTTTTCTCTTTTCGATAACGGTGTCTGTGCCATAAATATATAGACTAAAAATAATAAAAACCTGATTGACCATAGAACAATTCAAATCACACAACGAACCATCCAAAATTAATCAACCACCCATCAATTATAAACCATCAAAAATTGATCACCCCTACTCATCCACACTCCATTTTTGACGATAAATCAACTCCAAATCACTTCCCGCCTTCCGAAAAATTCTCACCTGATTAGCCCAAAAAGCCTGAAATAATCGATAAAAAACCACCGCAATAATTGCCACCACCAAACCCACCGCCGTAGAAATCAAAGATTCACCAATTCCCAAAGTTACCCCCGCCGTAGAAGCCGTACCCAAATCACTCAAAGAAATAGAACCCAACGAACGAATTAAGCCCAATACCGTCCCCAACAAACCCAAAAGAGGAGATAAAGCAATTACCCCTTCTAAAATTTTGTCCCCCTTACGCATTTGCGAAAGCTCATCATCTGCCCCCGTTTCCAACGCCAGATGAAACACCTCAGGATCTGGATTATCCAACTGCAAAGGAGTATTAAGATATTTGCCCAAAGGATGATGACGATAACGAGACGCAATCTCCCCCGCCTTACCCCAATTAGTCGTAGCCGCATCCATAATTGAATTTAAAATTTGCTCCTCCTTTACCAACACTTTCGACCAAAACCAAATTCGCTCAAAAATTGTTCCTAAAGCGAGAATTGATAAGAATAACAAAGGCCAAATGGAAAAACCACCCTTTTCTATTAGTTCTGCTAGTGTCACTGTTAATATAGTTCCTTTTTTAACAATTTATATACATCACTAAATTATTAATGATTTATTATCGATTATCAATGATCACACAGAATTTTAAAAATTGGGAGAATTTATTGCAATTAAATTTTACCCATACCAACGAATTGCCTTATTTTGCATTAAACCTTCCCCATCTTCTTCCCAATAAAAATCTAACAAATAATAAAGTTTAATAATTTCTACCGCCGTAATCTCCTCTGTCTGTATCTTATTAAGAAAATTCTCCATAAACTCCACTATCAAAGATAACTCCTCTTTAGGAACAGTTTCATCTAACTGTGTTAAAGATTTCCTCGCATCAGATATAATATCTTCCCTTTCACTCGGTAGAGGTGTAGATCTTCTCAAGGGATCTCGTTCAACTGCTGCAAAACCTTGGATTACAGCCTTAGTGATGTCTTTTTTATACTTAATGATCGCCCTTCTTTTTTGCTTTTGAATTCCTTCAGCAGAGGAAGCATATAAACTCGGAAGACGATTGAGAGCAAAAGTTGCTACTTCAATGGGATTAATATAATCCTTTACCGTCGTATTAATGGTTTTATTATGAACTAATTGATATTCTATTTCTTCATCAACCAATATTTCCATTACATTTTTATAAATTTGTTTTTCCTTGGTCATTGTTTAAGATAGTTATTTTAAGGTAAATTCAGTAGAATTAATTAAACTTCATAAAAAAAATTATTAATGCTTATATAATAGCAATTGAAACTAATTAATACTATATCCACATTATATTTTACAACAAATATTCTCATCTTTATTTTATTGAAAAAATATATTTCAAAATTCAAAAACTGAAAAATAAAAGTGTTACAATAACTCCTCAAAAACAACTTTTGTTAGTGCGTTAACATTAATACTGTTTTACTTCCCAGCGCACCTTATTTTTTCCCCATAGATTGTCAATACTACATGATAATGGTTATCATTCTTATTAAAGAGATCGGTAAAAAACAAAATGACATTAACTCAATCCTCAACCATAAAAACCATAGCAACAGCAAATCAAACCTCCTCAGTGGTGCGAGACACTCAACATCAAGTAACCCAAGCAGATATGATTCAGGCAGTAAAAACATTATTGATTGGCTTAGGAGAAAATCCCGATAGGGAAGGGCTAAAAGATACCCCCCAAAGAGTAGTCAAAGCCCTAAAATTTCTGACCTCAGGTTACAATCAATCTTTAGATGAATTGCTCAACGGTGCCGTATTTCACGAAAAATCCAACGAAATGGTTTTGGTGAGAGACATTGACTTATTCAGCTCCTGCGAACATCACATTTTACCCATTCTTGGACGAGCGCACGTAGCCTATATTCCCAACGGTAAAGTTATCGGACTATCAAAAATTGCCAGAATTTGTGAAATGTATGGTAGAAGATTACAAGTGCAAGAACGTTTAACATCTCAAATCGCCGATGCCTTACAAGGGTTGTTACAGCCCCAAGGAGTGGCGGTTGTGGTGGAAGCAAGTCATATGTGCATGGTAATGCGTGGGGTACAAAAACCAGGCTCTTGGACTTCTACCAGTGCTTTGAGGGGGGTTTTTCGTGAGGATGCTAAAACTCGTCAAGAATTTATGAATTTAATTCAACATCGCCCCACTTTTAATAATTAGGGTTTACTATTACTAACAAAATTATAGTCTATGGGGGGTTAATAACTCCCCTACTTAATCATAAAATCAATTAATTACACAAAATATATTCTGGCTATAGTATATAAAGATAAAAAAATTAAAAATATATGAATAACTTAACTTTGCCGAAAAAAGGAATGCCAGTAACCATTATTACGGGATTTTTAGGCAGTGGAAAAACAACCCTTTTAAATCATATTTTAAATAATAAACAAAATCTCAAAATTGCCGTGTTAGTTAACGAATTTGGAGACATTGATATTGATAGTCAATTATTAGTCTCAGTGGAAGAAAATATGCTCAGTTTAAGTAACGGTTGCATTTGTTGCACCATTAATGATGACCTATTAGATACCGTTTATCAAGTTTTAGAAAGTGAACAAAAAATAGATTATTTAATCGTTGAAACCACAGGAGTAGCCGATCCATTACCAATTATTTTAACTTTTTTAAGCCCTGAATTAAGGGATTTAATTCGTCTTGATTCTGTCCTAACTTTAATCGATGCAGAAAACTTTACCCCAAAATGTTTTGATAGTGAAGTAGCCCTCAAACAAATTATTTATGGCGATATTATTTTACTCAATAAAATTGATTTAGTAACTAAAGAAAAAATAGAACAATTAGAAAAAGAAATTCTGACTATTAAGCAGGGTGCTAGTATTTTACATTGTCAAAATGCCCATGTCCCCTTACCCCTTATTTTAGATATAGAACAAACTAATATTGATAATTATGCCCCCCATGAGTTAGAATCATCCCATGATCATCACCATCACCATCATGATCATCATCATTCCCATCATTTAGAAATAGATGGTTTTATTTCAGTTTCCTTTGAGTGCGATCGCCCCTTAAACGTAGATAAATTCCAGAACTTTATCACAGATAATATCATGGCAAAAGTATATCGAGCCAAAGGGATATTATGGTTTGCCGAAAGTGAATTAAAACATATTTTTCAACTAAGCGGAAAACGCTACGACTTAAACACAGAAAAATGGCAAAACCCTCCAAAAAACCAATTAGTAATGATAGGAAAAAACATATCTCCAAATGAGTTACGCACAAAACTAAAACAATGTATAGTCCCTTAATATCAAGTCCACTTGATCACTTACAAATTAGCATTATTAATATTTTAGTTCAATAAATTAAATTAAACGAACCACCATTAGCCGTGTAATTCATTACACGGTGGGGCAACTGGGGTACAATCTATTTATAACGAATTATCCGGACTTAGTATAATCAATACCTAATATAAACCTCCACAAACAACGATAATAATACTTTCGTGTCTGAATTTCTACCCTCATTCAATGATATTTCAGACAATAATTAAACAACACCTATTTATTAAACATAACTTATCATGTCAAGCATATAATAAAACAAACTCAACACAGACAAAACATGGACTTCAACCTACTATTTAACCTTGCCAACCTTTTTGTATTACCCTTTTGGATACTAATGATTGCCTTACCAAAATGGTCAATAACACAAAAAATAATGAAATCTTACCTAATATTTATCCCCCTAATTTTACTGTATATTTATCTATTCATAACCAGCCTAGACGCAGAATCAGCCCAAACCCTCTCCAATCCTCAACTACCAGAATTAGCACAAGTATTTAGCAACCCCCTAGTAACTTTTGCTGGTTGGACTCATTTTTTAGTATTAGACTTATTTTTAGGAAGGCATATTTATTGGCAAGGGCAAGAAAAAAACATATGGACTATTCATTCTCTTATTTTATGCCTATTTGCCGGCCCCATGGGTTTTTTATCCCATATCATCACCGATAGCATTCAATCAAACCTCAAAACCACAGAAACCATCCCTCATAATTCCTAAATCACAAAAGTAAACGCCCCTATTATCTCAATGAGACATGGGGGTTTATTATACTTACCATTTTTGCCATAAAAGTTATGGTTAACAATCCCCTCATCCATAACTCAATCCCTAATCCTAAAATTAAATAAAACTACAATTGTTTATTCTCAAAACTTATGTTATCTTTAAATCAAAATCTCGAAACCAGTAGATATTAAATGGTTAATAATAACCCCCTAAAACATATACTATCCCTCGAATTAAATACAGGGAAAAAAGTATTTTTACTAGAAAAAAATATCCATTCCGTGGGGAGAAGTTCTAGCAACTCCATTATTATTAATCATCGAGTTACTTCCCGTCATCATGGTAGTATCATCAAAGTAATTTATCAAAAAAAAGACAGAGATAAATTTGATATAGCTTTTTGGATTGTGGATGGAGATTTTAAAGGCAACAAAAGTAGAAATGGACTATTTGTTAATACACAAAAAATTAACATTCATAAATTATCTCCTGGAGATATTATCATATTTGGAGGAGTAGAGATAAGAGGAAAATATGATATTTTTAATAGCGAATCTCAAGTATTTTTCAGTAATAGTAGTCAAGATAACATCGAAAATCTGCCATCATTGACAGAAACAGAAACAAATATTTTTAATGAAGATATTATCCCAGAAAACTTTAACCAAAGTGATTATCAAGAATTAAAACATATCGACACAGAAAATAAATACTTTACTGACACCATTGCAGAATTAATTGAAGGAATCATATTTATTGAGCCAGAAAATACAAAAATAATAGATTGTAATCAATCCTTAGTTGAAATCGTTGGCTATGCCAACAAAGAAGATATATTAGCATTGAACATTAAAAATATTTTTCCCATTGACATAGAGATTTTAAAGAATGACATCTCTTTATTACTAGATAATCAATATCAAAGCATTTTCAGAGAATCTATTCTTAAACAAAAAGATAATAAATTTCTCCCTATTCAAATCAAAACAAGAATCATACAGCACGGCGAAAAAAATATAATTTGCCTATCCATTTTAAAGATAGAAGAACAGAAAAAATTAGAAGAACTTTTACGTTACCGCACTTATCATAACTTAATTACTAATCTTCCTAATTATAAACTTTTTAGAGAACATTTATTCTCAGTATTAGCTAGTTATTCTAATCATGAAGAAGGTTATATATCTTTGATATTAGTAAGAATAAATGAATGGAAAGAAATTGGCTATAACTACAATTATGAAGTTGCTGAATTTGTTTTAAAAAAAATTGCTAAAAAATTTAAACAATTAATTTCAGCCCAAGACATACTATACCATTGGCGAGATGATGAATTTGTCTTTTTATTAGCCCAAAATAGTACCCAATATGTTGATAAAATAAAATATGACATTTTACAAATAGCCCAACAACCATTATTAATTACTGAAGAAGAAATACAAGTAAGTTTTAGTATTGGCAGCGCCTCTTATCCCGAAGATGGAGACTATGAGGAAATTTTACTACAAAAAGCCGATCGCACCCTAACCGAAAATTATTATGAATATGTAAAAGAAAGATGTTAGGTGTCAACAATGGACAATTAACAATTGACAATGGACAATTATTATTATTTTTTGCCTATTGCCTGTTGCCTGTTGCCTGTTGCCTCGTGGCTATTGCCTGTTACCATGTTAGGGTAATTAATCTTTATCAGGAGCATAATGACTAACATTAAAAATCTACATTTATCCTTAGATCATAACTTACTAAAAGAAAAATTAATTAACACTCCTAATAGTTTAATTATTCAAGACTTAGATGGGGTATGTATGGGGCTAGTAAAAGATCCTTTAAATAGAGTTATTCAATGGGATTATGTCCGAGCCGTAAAGAAAATGAATAGTCATTTTTTTGTCCTTACCAATGGTGAACATATCGGCAAAAGAGGTGTAAATAATATTGTGGAAAAATCCGCTTTTTCTGCTCAAGAAGTAAAAGAAAAAGGTTATTATCTACCTGGTTTAGCAGGGGGAGGAGTACAGTGGCAAGACTCTTTTGGTAATGTAGAACATCCTGGAATAACTAAAAAAGAATTAGATTTTTTAGGTAATGTTCCTCATATTGTCAGGGAAAAATTAACGACTTTTTGTAAAAATAATTGTAGCTTTTTTAGCATAGAAGAAATTAATCACATAATCGATGCGGTAATTCTTGATAACCTAGTATCTCCTACGGTAAATATTAATACTTTTTATGAAAAATTAACCGATCATAATTCTATTTATATCACCTTACAAAAAGAAGTTAAATTGTTGATGGATGAGTTATTAAGCCAAGCCGAAAAAGAAGGTTTAAAGAACTCATTTTTTGTGCATTATGCCCCTAATTTGGGCAGGGATGATGATGGTTTAGAAATTTTACGCCCTGCCACAGAAACCGATTCAGGTACTACCGATTTTCAATTTATGGTAACAGGGGGAATTAAGGAAGCAGGAGTTTTATTTTTACTTAATCATTATTATTATTTACACACAGGAGAATATCCTTTAGGGAAAGATTTTAATGTGCGAAAAGCCCCGAAGAATCAAGGGGAATTATTAAATTTAGTGGTCAATAATTTTGATCCCCAAAAAATGCCTTTTATCATGGGTGTGGGTGATACTGTTAATAGTACAGTGATGGAACAAGATGGCAAAAAAATCGTCCGTAGGGGGGGGAGCGATCGCAACTTCCTACAATTAATTCAAAATATAGGTGATACATTAAACATCGATAATGCAGTAGTTTATATAGATAGTTCAGGAGGAGAAATTAAAAATAGAAAGCCTATTAAATTAGGTCAAAATGGAGAAAAAACTATAGTTTTAGAGGGACCTGGTGATAATCAAGATGATAACGAACCTTTAGTATTAAATTTCGTTTTTCCCGAAGGACATCAACAGTATTGTAAGTTTTTTATGGATGTTGCAAATAGTCGTAAAAATGACTAATTTTTTATAGTTATTTATTAATAATTAAATCTACCTAACCCCCTTACTATAGGGGGAATTAAAATTATCATTTATGATAAATAGCTATTATATTATTACTATTTACTTTGCTTATAAAATATATGAAGAAAAAGAAGTTTTTTTGGTTAAATTTAATTATTATTTCCTTCATTTGCTCACTTTTATTAAATGGCTTTAATTTTAATATAAATCAAGGAATCGGAAAACCTGTTTTTGCTCAAAATAATAGTCAAGGCATAGTGGAAACAGGAACAAAAACTTTTATCAATCAGCGAGAAATAAATTTACCATGGATAGAGTGGCGAGAAGGAAATCAAGCCTATATTGGTATTAGTGATATTGCCTTACAAAATACCCTTGGGGTTGAATTATTAAACAGTAATAATCCCAATGAACAACCTATTCAGTGGTTTAATTCTTACCATAATTTACCCGCTCGTTTTGTAAATCCTTATCGTTATTTAGATACAAGAAAACTATTAGAAAATACTGATATTGTAATAGAAAGACAGGGAGATAGTTTAATTATTAACACTCCTAATAGTCGTATAAATCGAGTATATGACATTAATCAATCTCAACAAAAAAGGGTGGTAATTGAGTTAGAAAGACCTACTTTTTTCCGTGTTAGTCAGGCAAGGGATGAAGGGGTAATTATTATTGAGGGGCAACCAACTTTTGGAGTTGCGGGGGAAAATGATGATAGCTCCATTAATCCTTATAATAATACGGGTGCGTTAGAAGACGAGGGAGATAGAGTCAGGGGGGCGCAAAATCCCGTTTCTGGTGCGCTATTTCGGGTAGAAAGGAATAATAATATTACCCTTGTGCATATCAATATTCCTGCGGGGCATAATTTGAAGGTTAATTCTTCGGCGCCCAATATACTTTTTGCGGAATTAAGTCCTACGGCGAAGGTGCAGAAAAATATATCATGGTCTAATGATCTTAGTTGGCAGGATAAATATATCAGGTTGAGTAATGGTCAAACCTTTTTTGTATCTATGTTAAAGGCGAATTTACAACGGTCTGGGCTTAGTTTACGACCCATTGTATCTAGTAATAATACCATGGTTGGTACTGCACCCCTAAGAACCATGGCACAAAGTCAAGGGGCGATCGCAGCTATTAACGGAGGCTTTTTTAACCGTAACAATCAATTACCCCTGGGGGCTATCAGAAACAATCAAAATTGGCAAAGTGCGCCCATTCTCAATCGGGGAGTATTGGCTTGGAATGATGCGGGAAACTTCCAAATTAGTCGTCTTCGTCTCCAAGAAACCATTACCAATGGTACGGGCGATCGCCTCCTATCCGATTATATCAACAGTGGTTATGTGCAAACAGGGGTATCCCGTTATACCAGCAGTTGGGGTAACAATTACACTAGCCTGACTAACAATGAAACCATTATAGTAGTAGAGGGCGATCGCATCAGGGAAAAAACCACCATCCCCCAAGCAGGAAGTAACCCCATCACCATCCCCGCCAACGGCTATTTAATCGTCGTGCGCAACTCCCCCCAACTCGCCTCCAACTTTAACCAAGGGCAACAATTACGAATTACCAGCACCACCACCCCCCCCACCATGGCTAATTTTCCCCATATGCTTGGGGCAGGGCCCATGCTCTTGAGCAACCGTCAAATCGTCCTCAACGGTGAAGCAGAGGGCTTTAGTAACGCTTTTAACCAACAAAGGGCATCCCGTAGCGCCGTAGCCCTTGATAACCAAGGTAACATCATGTTTGTAGCAGTCCATCAAAGAATAGGAGGCCCTGGCCCTGGCTTACAGGAATTTGCCCAAATTCTCCTCCAACTAGGGGCAACCGATGCCCTTAACCTTGATGGCGGTAGTTCTACCCAAATTTATCTTGGCGGTGAAATTATTGATCGTTCCCCCGTTACCGCCGCTCGGGTACACAATGGATTAGGTTTGTTTTTCCGTCCTCGCAATTAGGGTGGGGAATAGGGCATAAAAAAAAGAAGGAATGTAATTTTTTACATTCCCTCATCAAATTAGACTATGGTAACAACCAGAAATATTATTTCAATTGGATATTTTGAGGCTTATCAAACATATGAACAGTATCCACAAAACGAGCGGTACTAGATTGACTAGAAATAACTAAACTTTGGGTTCTGGCGCCACCATGGAAGAAACGAACACCATTCATTAAAGTACCAGGGGTAATACCACAGGCAGCAAATAAAACGGTTTCTCCAGAAGCCAATTCTTCAGCGGTGTAAACCTTATCAGGATCGGTGATACCCATTTCGGTAAGACGAGCGAGGTTACCTTCTCTGCTTTCACCAATTAAACCAGTTTTCACCACCGCAGGATCATAGATTAATTGTCCTTGGAAGTGACCACCTAAACAACGCATTGCAGCGGCAGAAATAACCCCTTCAGGAGCCGCACCAATACCCATAAGGGCATGGATGTTAGTACCAGAGAAGGCACAGGATAAAGCGGCGCTCACGTCACCATCACTGATGAGGCGAACTCTTGCCCCAGCTGCACGAATTTCTTTAATTAAATCTTCGTGGCGAGATCTGTCCATTACTACTACCACTAATTCTTCGGGCTTACGATTTAAGCACTCGGAAAGAATTTTGATGTTTTCGGTGGCAGATTTGTTAATGTCCACATGACCTCTGGCGGCAGGGGGGGCCGCTAATTTTTTCATGTAGAAGTCGGGGGCTGCAAATAAACCACCTTTTTCGGAGATGGCAAGAACAGCCATAGAACCATTTTGACCGTAAGCCACAAGGTTAGTACCTTCGCAGGGGTCAACGGCAATATCAATTTCGATTAATTCATCAGGGTTACAGAAGTCTTTGGCGTTGGGTTGGGTACATACGCCTACTTCTTCACCGATGTAAAGCATGGGTGCGTCATCTCTTTCCCCTTCACCGATAACGATTCTACCGCGCATATTGATTTTGTTCATTCTTTCGCGCATGGCTTCTACTGCTACTTCATCGGCAGTATCTTTTTCGCCCATACCCATCCATTTAGCAGAGGCGATCGCCGCTTGTTCTACTACTTCAATTATTTCTAGTCCGATAGTAGTTTCTATCATTGTGTATCCTCCGAAGATTTTTAAATTGAATTTTCTATAATGATTTAAGTAAATCTCATTAAGATTAAAGTCTATCAGAGTGAGGGATTTCCCACAAAAAAAGTTTTTCTAGGGAACACAGAACGCGGAACAGGGAATAGTTTTAAGATGGTAAGCGGATTAAAATAACGGTGGTATCAAGTTTAGAGGCGATCGCATCGGGAATGTTACCTTGAATCGTCTGTTTTAATAAACCATCTCGGGAAGCACCGATAATGACTAACTCCGCATGGTGATTGTGGGCAACTAAACGAATACCATCCACCACGGAATTAGAGGCAATGGAAAGGGGTTTAACCATGGTTTCCACATGGGGTTGTAATTCTTCTACGGCAAAATATAAATCGGAGGAATCAACTTTTTTGGCACTAGCCGGATAAACCTTGGTTAACCACACGGGGGGTAAACTGCCCTTATGATACACATTGAGGAAAGCGGGTAATAGTTTCAAACCTTCACGCGCATTGGGGCCCCCTGCCATGGGTACTAAACAACTACCTCTGGCCATTAAATTGTGGGGATAACTATGGTTTTTTCCTAGTTTAATTAAAATTAATTCGCAGGGGGCTTGGGTGATTAAATTATCTACTAAATGGGAAAATATAAACTCTTGAGAAGTGGAATTTTTACCCCAGCCCATTACTAATAAATCGATATATTCTCGTTTAATAATTTCTAATAATAATCCTGTGCGGTGGTGGGTAATAACTATTCTTGTATGGGTTGGTACATTTGCTTTTTTCCCTATTTTTTCTAGGGTTATCATCAATTTTCTGGCTTCTTTTGTGTCCACATAGGTACTGTGGGGATCTAAATGTTTGGCAACTTTTAATACTTTAATAAACTCAATTTCATAATCATGGTAAAGGGCGATCGCCACGGCAATTTTAGCCAAACTTTCATAATCATCCTCAGAAGTTACAGGCACTAAAATAGAACCTTTTCCCGTGGCAGGGGAACGACTTTGATATATGGTATAAGCTACCTGAGTTTTAATGGCCGCATCCGCCTTCAACTCATCCACCTCCACCCGAATAATATCGGTGCGGGTAATAATCCCCACCAAACGCCCATCTTGCACCACGGGCAAACGGGAAAGGGTGTAACGGTTGAGCAAGTATAAAACATCACTCAAATAAGCATCTGGATTTACGGTAATGGGATTGGGTGTCATAATCTCCTTGGTGAGTAATAAGGAAGAAGGGTTACGCACCTTGACTAAATCCGACTGGGTAACGATACCCACCAACTTTCCATCATCTACCACGGGGAAACCTCGATGGGAAGACAAGGACATCAAATCTAACAATTCAATTACCTTCATACGGGGAGAAACGGTTTCCACGTTAGTTTGCATCACCGCCCCTGCCTTCAATTCCCTTAAAAAATTGTTTTGACGATCGCTACTTTCCTGATATTCGTCTTCTAAATCATAGCCCATGTGCTGTAACAATAACTGATCCATCGATCCCTTTTGCACCGCTTCGGCGCTAATATAAGCCACCGCACAAGTAATCATCAGGGGTAATACAAGGTTAAAATTGGCGTTTAATTCAAATATCATCACAATGGCAGTGACAGGCACTCTGACAACCCCCGTAAAAAAAGCCCCCATCCCCGCCAGTGCAAAGGTTGCCCTAGCGTCTATATCTATCCACAAACCCCCTAAATCAGCGATTAAATAACCTAAAGATGAACCCATAATCAAGGCTGGGGCAAATAACCCCCCAGGAGCGCCCGAACCTGCGGCGATGATGGTTAAAATAAAGTGGGCGGCTAACACTAGGGCAATTTGTTCCCATGATAACTCCCCTTTTACTAAAAATTCCCTCAATCCTGCATTATCACGGAAATAGGGGGGCAAAAGGGCGATCGCACTTCCACACACCAACCCCGTTAAGCCAATTTTTTGCCAGAGGGGCATTTTCAACCGTTGATTAAACTTGACACTTTTTAAAACCCCCTTATTAAATAAAGCCCCCAACAAACCCCCCGAAACACCAAGAATAAGATATAAAGGAATATCTTGGGGAGAAAAACTAATACTATCCGAAGGTAAAAGGCTAGAAGGAAGACTTAAATCGGGGCTTTGTAAAATAATTGATACCACCGCCCCCGTAAAGGATGCCACAATGGCCGTTTCAAGGGTGAGGTTAGACACATCCCGCATCAACTCCTCAATGACAAACATCACCCCCGCAATGGGGGTATTAAATCCCGCAGCCAATCCTGCCGCTGCCCCGGCCGCTATCATTTGTCTTCGATGCTCGGGGGATGTTGGCACTAAACGGGTTAATTCTGCCGCCAAGGCCGCCCCAATATGCACCGTGGGGCTTCTTCTACCTAGGGTTAACCCTCCCCCCAAAATTAAAATAGTACCGATGATCTTAATAAATGCGATCTTCAAAGATAATGGCACTGCATAACGGGCAAGGGAGGCTTTTACTTGGGCTACTCCTCCTCCCCCTGCAGTGGGTGCTACATATTCTAATAATAGCCCTGCTAATGCCCCAAAAAAGAGTCCGAAAAAGGGTAAAGTTGCGATCGCCCCCCACTCATTAACTAAATCAATTCTCATACCCCCTAACCAGCCGATACCCTGTTTGAGTAAAAGGGCGGCCAAAGCCCCAAACACTCCAATCAAAGCCGCTTCTACCAAGGCATAACGAGGGGAAATGGAATTTCTCGCCCAATGGCGAGATTTTAACCAAACTAAACCTTTTTGGAGCAATTTCCGGGGCAACAAACTATCCACAGCAAGAGTAATTTAATTTTAAGTTGCTTAAAGGGAGAAATGGGAGGGTATTTTATTTATGGATAGGTTTAAGATTAAATGGAAAGTCCTAGTTTTAATCCTAAAATGGCATGGATAACCATTACAGTTACGGCAATGCTACCAAGATAAGCATGGGCAGTGCGTAAACTATCTTTATTTCCACCAAAGCCAGTGATAGAGATTAAGCCATTCAATCCTAATAAACCAATAACTAACGAACCTGTCCAAAAGTGAGGGCTAGATAAAATAGGCTCTCCTTGCATCACTAAGGATAATAAACCACCACTATAACCCATGGTGACGAATAATGTCATTAAAGGGGCTATTTTACGATGATTCATTTTATTTTCTGCGACCTCTCCTTCGGTAGTCAATAGACGACTACGCCACCCTGTCACCGCTACGGCACTACCCATAAAGAAAATGACAATACCCATAAAAAAGGGATGTCCCCAGTGTACAACGATTTCAGGAGTATTGAAACCAGAAAAAAGATCCGCTGCGGGTTGTAAGATTTCTCTAATTGTTTCCTTCATATTTTTTAGTAGTTCTTCATAGTTCTTAATCTAATATGAAGTATAACCGTAAATATGGGCAATGGGTAAGGGGCAATGGGCAATGGGTAAGAGGTAAAATAATTGATTACTCATTATTTATTTTTCAATATTTAATTGATGTGACGTAATTTTTTTAGCAGGTGCAGGTTAAAAATATGAAAAGTTTTTATTAGGTTATTGAGGGAGTGAAAATAAGACCATTAATTAATCTAAAGTTGTTCTAAATTTTTGAACCTGATACCCGATACCTGATACCTAACACCTCAAACCAAGAACTAATTATTTTTTTTTGCGTAACATCAGATATTTAATAATGACTTATGATGGGAGTTTTTGTTATAATTGTTTTTGGTGTTTTTTTGTGCTACCTTGGCTCAATTGGTAGAGCGAATCATTCGTAATGATTAGGTTGTGGGTTCGAGTCCCATAGGTAGCTTGGAATAATTGACAATGGGCAATGTACAATGGACAATTAACATTGTCAGGGAATAGGCAATGGTTTCTCTCAAAATTCAATTATCCATTATCAATTCTCAATTATTTTTTTATGTTTAAATCTTTTCAACTGTCGGGAGTTGGGCTTCATTCTGGCAAGGTTAGTACGGTAAAGTTATTTCCTGAAGAAAGGGGCAAGGGTAGATATTTCGTCAGGGTAGATTTACCCCATAGCCCTTGTATTCCTGCAACCATTGATTCTTTGGATACTACTTTATTATCTACGGAGTTGGCACAGGGAGAAGCGAAGGTACGTACGGTGGAGCATTTATTGTCTAGTTTGTGTGCCTGTGGTGTTGATGATGTGCGTATGGAAATTGATGGGGCAGAAGTGCCTTTGTTAGATGGTTCGTCAAAATTATGGTGCGATCGCCTTTACCACCCTGACTATAATTTTAGTGAGAGTTCATATAAAATTAACGAACCAATTTGGGTAAGACATAAAGATGCTTTTGTGGCTGCCTTACCCTCAGAAAAAATGGTTTTTACCTACGGTATAGATTTTCCCTACCAAGCTATCCAAAATCAATGGTTTACATGGTATCCTGAACGGGAAACCTTCCAAAGTGCGATCGCCCCTGCCCGTACCTTTGGCTTTGCCGAACAAATCGAACACTTACAAAACCAAGGATTAATCCTTGGAGGCAACCTCAGTAACGCCCTTGTGTGTAGTCAAGATGGTTGGGTAAACCCCCCCCTACGGTTTGAAAATGAACCAGTGCGCCATAAAATCCTTGATTTAATCGGTGATTTAAGCCTTCTTGGTACTATTCCCACCGCCCATTATCTAGCCTACAAAGCCAGTCATCGACTACACACCCAACTAGCCCAACAAATCAAAAAAATTTATCTAACCTGAGTTCGGGATAAAATTTAGGCGTTGGTGAATTAAGGTATGATTTCTTGTTGAGGAAGGGAACAGGGAACGGGGAATAGGGAACAGTTATAATATTTAGAAGTCTTAGTTTTTTGTGTAATTCAATAATGTTTCATACTCAAAATCAGCAATGCCAAAATTTATAGTATTGTAAAGGCGTGAATAATTGACAATTGACAATGAGTAATTGAACTATTTTACCCTTACTCCCCATCCCCCGTACTCCTCATCTCCTGCAACCTGTACGGACGTACCATGGTACGTCCCCTACCATACCGACAAATCCCGAACTGAGGTTAAATAATTGTCCATTACTACGCCCAACTGTGCGCCCTTTCCACCGCATCAGCCCAGCGACTGGTTAAAGCATCCCTTTGGGATGAAGATATTTTAGGTTTAAACACCGTCGTAGTGGTTTCCAACCGTTGAATCTCCTCTAAATTCTGCCAATAGCCCGTCGCCAATCCAGCAAAATAAGCCACACCCCGGGCCGTAAGTTCAACCCCCGCAGGGCGCTCCACAGGCACTCCCAACAAATCCGCTTGGAATTGTAACAAGAAATCACTACGGGCAGCGCCTCCATCCACCTTCAATAATTCAAGGGGAGTATTAGACTCCTTCTCCAAACTGCGCACCACATCATACACCTGAAAGGCGATACCCTCTAAAGTAGCCCTTGCGATGTGAGCTTTTGTTGTCGCACGACTGATGCCTACAATAGTACCTCTGGCATATTGATCCCAATAGGGAGAGCCTAACCCAGCCAAAGCAGGGACAAAAAACACATCCCCCGTATCGGCTACAGACTCCGCTAACTCGGTAATTTCCGAAGCTGATTTAATTAACCCTAAGCCATCCCTGAGCCATGTAATTGCCGATCCTGCCGCCAAGATACTCCCCTCCAGACCGTAGGTTATCTCGCCATTCAAGCCCCAACAGATGGTGGATAAGAGACTTTTTTCTGAGGGTACTAACTCTTTTCCCGTGGGAGAAATTAAAAAACATCCTGTACCATAGGTATTTTTAGCAATGCCCCGATGGAAGCCCGTATGGCCAAAGGTGGCGGCCTGTTGATCCCCTGCGATACCTGCGATCGCAATTTCTTCCCCAAAGATGCTAGGATCAGTGTAAGCTACAACACCACTAGAATCGCACAATGTGGGTAGCATATTCATGGGTACATCAAACAATTCACACAAAAGCACGTCCCATTGTACCTTGTTAACATTGAGTAAAAGAGTGCGAGAAGCATTACCCACATCAGTAATATGGGTTTTTCCCCCAGTCAAATTCCAAATTAACCAACTGTCAATAGTACCAAAAGCCAGTTTTCCTGCCTTAGCAAGTTTTCTTGCCCCTTGGACATTGTCCAAAATCCACTCTACTTTACTACCCGAAAAATAGGCATCGAGCAAAAGTCCAGATCTACTTTTTACCTCTTTTTGTAACTCCCTGCCCTTCAAATCATCAATGGTGGCGGAAGTGCGTCTATCTTGCCACACAATGGCATTATAAATGGGTTTTCCCGTTTCCTTGTTCCAAACTACCGTGGTTTCCCGTTGATTAGTTACCCCAAGGGCTTCTATCTGTTTTTTTTCCACATTGGCTTTATCACAAACCCCCTCAACCACTGACAAAACTGATTGCCAAATTTCTTGGGGATCATGTTCTACCTCCCCCGGGTTAGGATAATATTGACTAAATTCTTCTTGGGCGGTGGCCAACACATGACCGTTTTTTTGAAATAAAATTGCCCTAGTGCTTGTTGTTCCTTGGTCTATGGCTAAAATATATTTATTCATGGTTGTGTCTATAATCTGTTAACAGCAGTTAGCAAGATGTTAAAATCTTCTCTGATAACGTATCCGAAATTCATTGAAAATATAGTCGTAGGATACGGAGATGTTAGAGCGATTTTGTAGAGGATAAACCCCTTCTACGAGGGGAAATACCCTTAAATCACTCATACCCAAAGGACTTCCCCAGGTGCTAACTCTTTCGTTTATACCAAAAGTTACATCATTTAGGAGGGGTACTACTACAAATTGTAATAATCCGCTCTCAATTAAATCAATATCCCCTGAGCCTTCTAGTTGATTGAGTAACCCTAAAAATTGCCCCCCGACGATGAGATTTACTAATTCCCCTTGTCCACGCCCTGGAATACTGGTTAACCTCACTAGGGGAGAATTGAGAATTTCTAAATTAGTATTATCGGGGTTAAATCTACTGGCTATGGTGGTACATCTTGCCACGGAGTCTAATTTTTCTTGATTCCATCCTTCTTCTGGTTGATTAACAATGACGTTATCTGATGGGGTAACATTACAGGAGTTGTTAGCGGTTTGCCCTGTAATTAAGGGGGTGAGGGATTGTAGATTACCCCTAATGGCTAATTCTACCCTGACGGTTTCTCCTCTACCTCCCCTGACGATGGGATCTAAAATTTCGTTATTTCTCGTGGTACTGAGTTGACGGGAATAATCTACTACGTCTCCTTCTACTAATATATCAACTTCTGGATTTAAGATACTTTGATTTGGTCGGAAAGTTACTCGATTTTCGTTGGTGCGGGAGAGATAGAAGGTATTTTGTTCGCCGATGGTGTTGGTGACAATTCCAGACCCTGATGATCCCCCTATGTTAATGCGTCCTCTACGGAGGTTTAATTGACCTTGGGCGGTAATGTTATCGGGATTTAGACCCCGACCGTTAACTACTAAATCACCGTCAAATAAGAAGCGATAAACCCCAAATTGGGAAATATCTAAATCCTTTAAATTAACTTCAAAATTATTGATTTGCGGTTGAAAAATGCTTTCAGAAATGGGGCCGTTTTCCCCTAGCCATTGACTGGCGATGTTTATTTCTTCGGGGGTGAGGGGTTGCCCGTTATTATTGAGGTTAGGAATGCTGACTCTACCCCTAGCAAGGTGGAAAAATCCGCCGACAACGGGGTTTAAAACCGTGCCATCGATGCGAATTTCGGCGTTAACTCCCCCTCGGTAGAGATTGGTTAAATCAAGGGTTTGATTAGGAATGGAAATGGTGAGGGGGTTTTCATTGTCAGGTTGGGCAGTGGTGAGAGGTAAACTGCCCCCTAGATTAATTTCAGTATCCTTTATTTTAGCTTGTACTTGGTTAAGGGCGATCGCCCTGCCATCAATATCTACTTCCCCAGACACAATCACAGAATCTTCAATACTAGAAGACTCTAACTGCGCATTATCCAAATTAACCTTACCCCTAACCTGCACCTGATTTAAATCAGGATTTTCAATAAAACGATTCAGAGAAGCAATTTCCACATCAAATTGCGCATTAGCATCTCCTCCAGTCAAAGCCAATTGCCCTTGGGTTAAAATTCCCAACACCTCCAAAGCCTCCCGAGAAAGAGACACATTCAAAGTAGCAGGAAAAGGAGTAGCCAACAAAGGATGATAAGGTAAAGTAGAAGTTATCTGTATCTCCTCAGGGGCGGTAGAAGCAAAATTAAACAAATAATCCTCATAAACAAAATCACCCCTTACTTCTTGGGCTAAAATTGCCCCATCGAAACTACTATCCCTCACCACCACATTACCTTCAATCACAGGATTTAACAAATTACCAGATAAACTTCCCTCCATATCCAAAATTCCTCCAAAATCAGAATCAGGAATAAAGGCGCTGAAAGTATCTAAAGATAAATTAGAAACCCTAAAATCTCCCTCCTGCCTATTCCACGACAAATTACCCGCAAAAGCCACCTCACTATCATTAATCCCCAACACAAAAGGTTGTATTTCCAAATTATTATCCCGAAACTCCGCCCCTAAAGTTATCTGAGGAATAATCACAGGCTGACTCTGTTGGATAACCAAACCCAAACCATCCACCACATCAGGATAAGCCGGTTGGGGTAACCATTGCCAATTACGCCCCTCAAAATCCACATTTACAATGGGATTACGTAAATTCCCACCGATAACAACTTCCCCCCGATAAACCCCCATCACATCCAAATTAGAAGGAATACCCCCCTCTTGAATTTGTCTTGCAACCTCCTTAATTTGCCTATCAATATTCGCCAACAAATTAACCTGATTACCAATAGTGTCATCCCCATCACCCACCGACTGAGGGGGAATGCTATCCGCCGACGCAAAAACATCTTGAGTTTGAATCTGTTGTAAAATCGAAGTCAAAGTTTCCACATCGCTAATCTGTAGAGTAGTAAAAATATCCCTCACATCACCATCCACATTTAACCTACCCTCAATATCCTGAGTCGCCAAATTAAAACTGCCCTGCAAAGCATAAACACTATCCCCAAAACGCAAAGAAGCCTCTCGCAACTGCGCCACATCATCCCTAAACACAAAATCCGCATTAATTTCATTGGCGATAATATTACCAATACCAATTTCCTTTAAACGAATATTTCCCCTACTACTAAAATCCCTCAGATTAACCGTTGTCTGTTGTTCTACCCTACCCTGTAGATTACCCACTATACCAAAATTTGCCACAGGGCTAATCCTTAAACTAGCCAGATTGAAATTATTAACCGTAGCCGTAAATTCTTCCCCCCTTCTTTCCCCTTGCACCAAAAAACCATCTTCTCCCCCTTGAGAAATAAGCACTTGATCAGGAATAAAAGCAATATAATTATCAGAAGTAACAGGGGTAATATTATTAGGTATCAACCTTGCATAAATAACATCCTCCTCACCCCGTAAATCGAGAATAATTCCCTCACTACCATTGACATTTAAATTACCAGCCAAAAAAGACTCAAATTGAATATCATTAAAAATTAAATTAGCTACCTCTATATCTCCTCCCAAACGAAGATTATTTTCTCCGAGAGGATTCGTTAACAAATTATTCCCCGTAAACCTACCGACAAAATTACCAATCCCAGATAAATTTGCCTCATCGGGTAATAACCTAATACCCTCCTCTTGGGGAAATTGTGCCAAGATAGCATTAGCAGGAATTGTTTCCAAATCTGCTTGGGTTTCTATATCCAAAACCACATTAGTTATATCCAGATTAGATACCAAATTAATCACATCAAATCTGCCCCTAGCATTGAGGTTGGTTTCACCCACATTAACCAAGGCTTGGGTAACTTCCACCACGGCGGAAGGATTATTACTAAAAATAGGGGCAAGACTTCCCCTCAAATTCACTTGACTATTAAGGGGAGAGTTAGCCAGTAGTTGATTATCTAAATTAAGCGCCAATTGTTGGGCAAGGTTATCAATATTTATATCCTCAGTATTTAAATTAATGCCCCATTGATTGTTACTTATATTCGTTACTGCAACTCCTCCCCCTTGGGCAAGGTTAAAGTTACTATTGGCATTTAATACCAAACTATTGAGAGGGGAAAGAGTTTGAGTATCGAGATAATTAATTGCCGTGGCGACAACTTCTTGGAGGGATACATTAACATTTATCTGACTATTAACTTGATTAACATCGAGGGGAAAATCAGCAATTAATTGTTGGGCGTTAATATTTTGGGCATTGGCGTTAACTCTTACTAAACCATTACTAATATTCGTTTGACTGTTAACAACTCCCCCTCCTCCCAGAAGACTATTATCTGCATTGACTGTCAAACTGGGTAAGGAAGCGATAATATTTTCTAGGGATGTAAAGTTAGTTTGATTATTAATTAATTCAGTAGTAAGGAGGGATAAGTTTACCCGACTGGTTTCGACTGTAATGGGAGATACAGGATTGAGATTATTTAAGTTAATTCCTGAAGCGGTGGCAAGAAAAGCAGTATTTTGAGGATTAACCCCCCCTGAAACATTAACCAATCCTCCATTTACTAATACTTCACTACTCAGATTGAGATTTAGGGTAGTAAGATTTCTTTGCCCAAGGGTAATTAATTCTTGGATACTACTTTCTAGCTGTAAGTTACTGGTAATAATATTAGTATCTACCGCAAAATCTGTAATCAAATTATTTAAATTAATTTCCCTTGCATCGGCATTGGCAAGGATAACACCATTTTCCAGACGGCTATCAACTTCTATGCTTCCCCTATCTACATTTAGTTGTAAGTTGCTGATAGCGTCAATGTTATCTAAATCGAGATTGTTAAAATTACCCCTTGCCTGAATATTACCTTGATTGGCGCTGATGAGGGTGGCGGTGTTTATGTTTTCTGGGCAGTTACCCATAGTTAAGCAATATTGACGCACAAAGGGGGTAAGGGTAAGGGAGTTGATGACTAAGTCGGCATTCCAATTGCTGGTTTCTAAATCTGCTAAACCGTTAACATTGATAGTACCATCGTTAACTATTAATTGGGTATTATTAACCCTTAGTTGATTATTGTCATAGGCTAATTCTCCCCTGCCTGTAATGTTGCCTAATTCTTGGTTATTGTTATCGGGAAGATTGAAGTTAACTAAAGCCGAAGGGTTGCCAATATTTCCTATAATGTTTCCTGTGGCTTGTAATCTACTAACCGTAATCTCAGGGGGTAAAAGGTTATAGACATTGATTAATTCTTGGGTGGGTAAGTCGGCATCAAGATTTATTTGTAGGGGAAAGTCGTTAATATTGATGGTTTCTTGATTGGTTATTTTTTCCCTAAGATTGGTATTGATTAAACCTGAGAGAAAAACTTCTCCCCCTGCAGTGGGATTAATTTCTAATCTGTTTAAGGTAATGGCATCTAGGTTACTATCTAAGGATAAAACTGTTTGCCCTAAGTCCATTTGATCAACTATGGTATTTTCAATGGCAAGATTAGTGTTAATTTGGGGGTTGTCAATTTCCCCTGTGATAGCTAAATCTCCTTGAAGGATACCGTTAAGGGTAACGGGGGAAATCACGGCAAGGGATGCAAGGGCATCGTTAACATTAATGGGGTTAAGATTTCCTTGAATGTTATAACCTTGGTTTAAGTCAATGTTTCCTGTGAGGTTTCCTGCTAGGTTGCCAAAATTGGCGTTAGCTTCTAAAAAGTCGATGGTTTGCCCGTCAACTTTTATATATGCTTCACTGCGTAGGGGTTGAATAATGGTTTGTTGATTATTTTCACCAGAAAAGATATAGTCTCCTTCTAGTTGGTTTAGGGCAATGCTTCCGTAGGCTTGAGTTTCTCTTAGATTGGTAAAGGAGGGGATATTTATTTCTAAGTTAATGTCGATATTACCTTGGTTAATATTAAGGGGTAGGGCTGATGAGACAATGTCGTTAAGTTTGGTTAAGTCAAGGTAGTTTATTTTTATGTTGTTATTACTTTGGGTTGTGGCGAGGATGGTTTCTCCTCTCAGGTTAATGCTACTATTGTCGATTTTCGATTGGATATTATAACGGAGGGGATTGGTGTCGTTGTTATAGAGAAGGTTAAGGTTTATTTGATTTTCTGTGTCAATGGCTTGGGTTGTGGCGTTGGGGGTGATGGCAAGGGTGGCTTTTTCAATGTCAAGGTTTATATCGGCGGTGATGGGTAATTCTGGTAAGTCTATGGTTTCGGGAATTTCGCTTTCTTCTTCTTCTGTGGGGGTGATAAGGGTGTCTAGTTGCCCGAGGGCGGTGATTTCTTCGATGGTAATATCGAGGGGGAGTTGGTTTTGGAAAAGGATATTAAGGGGATTAAATTGGGCGTTGATATTTTTGATTTCGACAAAGCTATTATCTTCGCTGGTGGGGGGGAGAGTAACATCATTGATGGTGAGGTGGGAAAAACCGAAACTGGTTATTTCTCCTATGTTTACTTCTCTTTCAAGGGCTTTTTTTAATTCGTCTTCGATGGTGGCAGGTATGACTTCGGTGATAATATATTTTGCACCTAAATAAGCGCCTGAGGCGATCGCACCTCCTCCTACTACTACAATAATGATAGTTCGTGGGGAAGTAATCACTCGTTTGAGTTTATGAAAAAGAGTATTGGAATTTTCTTCGGGTTGGGGGGATTGTGGATTTGTCATTTGCCTCACTCACACCGTTATAATTGCTATTCATAAGTTACCTTAAGTTTAGATTTTTTTCATTATCATTATTTTATGGATTTAATGCACAAGTGCTTTACTTTTCATGAGGGATAAGAAATTAATTATTTTTACTTCCCATCTTTTTTATATACCCACGAGAGTAAACTTGAATAAATTTTAGGTAATTAATCTTTAATTTATCTTTATTATCCATTTTCAATTCTTTATTTTTAACACTTAATAATTAACACTTTTTTTCCTATGTTAAAATCCCAGCTTCCTAATATAACCGTTGAACAAATCACACAAAATATTTTACAAAATGCTAATAATCAATCATCCCAATTTTCAGAAATCTTAGATAATGAAACTCGATTAATGGAAACCCATAACTTTAATCAAGAAGAATTTACCAAGGAATCCAAGGAATTTGACCATTATATCGATTTAGCACACCATAGAGGACAAATAAGAAATAATCTACCTGAATCTTTTAATCATTTTCCTCGCTCAATTTTTAAACCATTGGGAAAACTATTTTTAAAAGTATTATCGTATATTTTTAAAGATCAAAGGGAGGTTAATTTTAATTTTGAAAAAACTTTAAGTATTCTTAACAAAAAAGACAAAATATTACTTGAAAGTATTGAAAATATATTTCAAAATAATCCTTTATATAAAAAACAACGAGAATTAGAAGAAGAAATCAACTTTTTAAAAGAAGAATATAAAAGAGAAAGAGAAAAAAATATTGCTAATTATGAAAGCAATAATCGTTTTTTACAAAGACAAATTAACGATAATTTTAATAAAAATAAATGGGAAATAGAACAGCTCAAATTATCAATTCAAGAATTAAATAAAAAGAATGAAGATCTATTTCAAAAAAATATATACTTACAAAAACATTTATTTCAGCAAGAACAACACATCGAAAAACTATCCAATATTGATATTAAAAACATAGAAGGTAATTTATCAGCTATAAAAAATATTGATAATGAAATAAAAAACCATTCCTTAGATAACTTTTATTTAGCATTTGAGAATAAATTTAGGGGCGATCGTCAACACATAAAAAAAATATTAAATCAAGACTATCGATATTTAATTGACAGTTTAAATATTAATAAAAACGATAACTTATTTATTGATATTGGTTGCGGTAGAGGAGAATGGTTAGAAATAATCAAAGAATTGGGCTATCAAGGTAAGGGAGTTGACCTCAATCAAATAATGGTAGAAGATTGTAACTACCGTGGTTTAAAAGTTATCGTCAGTGACTGTGTCGAATATCTAACATCCCTTGATGATAATTCCGTAGATGTAATCACAGGATTCCATATCGTTGAGCATTTACCCCTTAAAACCATACTAGACTTATTTAAAGAATGTTTACGAGTATTAAAACCCCATGGCATGGTGATATTTGAAACACCTAACCCCGATAATATTTTAGTCGGTAGTCGTAATTTTTATAACGATCCAACCCATCGTAATCCAATTCCTAATGCTACCTTAACCTTTATGTTAGAATCTGTCGGCTTTCCTAAGGTTGAAGTATTAAAACTACATCCCATACCCAATCATGATATTACAGGGGATGAATTGGCTTTGCGTTTCAGTGAATATTTCTATGGTTGTCAAGATTACGCAGTGATTGGATTTTTACAATAAACAGGGTGTTGGTGAATTAAGGTATGATTTTTAGTTGAGTTTGGCAATAGGGAATGGGCAATGGGCAATAGTAATAATAGCTTTAATACTATATATACATTTACTGTCATTCAATAATGCTTCATACTTAAAATCAGCAATGCCATAAATAGTAGTGGGCATAATAGCCCACCATATCATAAACTTAATCAATTAAAGCGTTTAAAAGTACCTGACTTAAAGACATTTGTTGCATATCATCTAAAGTAATAGTGTCAACAATGTCAAATTTTGCCCCAGCTTCCTCGAGTAAATCATCTAAAGCCTTAAAATATTCTGTCGCTTTTCTATCCTTACCAATTTGAATAAAAGAAATACCTAACTCCTCATCCTTCTCTATTTTGTAAGTAGCATCAATAATAAGTTTAATAATTTCTTTTGGTTCATCAGGAATACCATCAGTTATGATAATCATGGTTTCCCCATTGGGTTTAGTTTTTCCCTCAGCTTTCCTTTGAAAATAATTATCAAGGGCATCTTGCAACACACTCTTTAAGTCAGACTTACCCATAGGCTCATTGAGAGCATAAATTTCTTTAATTTTTTCTGCATTGACGTTATCATAACGACGGAAACGCCCTGAATAAAGATAAATGGTAATACCATCATAATCTAACTCATCACATTGTTTAGCGAGGGCAAAAGTTGATTCTTGAGCAATTTGCCAACGGGTTTTTCCCGTACCATCATCAGTATTTAGGCTACTACTTTTATCAATAATTAAAGTATAGTCCCGATCATTTACAATCTCATTTATATTCATATAAATAATTCCTTTACATTATCTCTATAAAGGATCATAGCTAAAAATCTTTAATAGATTATCAAAAAAATATGAGAATTTTGATAATTGATAAAAGTCCCAACAAATATTAATTTTTTATAAAGAAAAAATAATGTAAATTGTTATTGCAAATCTGGTAAAAATCTGAAAATTTGAGCTAAAACAGACTTACACCGTTAGGTTAAATATAGTAATTTTTTTTATTGAGACTATGAATAACGAAAATAAATATCGGATGATTTGTACCCTATCCTTTGGGGATATTTATGCTCAAATTATAATTTGGTTAATTGTGATTTTTGTTAGTTTAGCCAGTACCCTTGCTCTTTGGAGTAGTACCCGACAAATTTACGCTTTTGCTACGGTAGGTATTGTTTTAGTGTTATCTCTACCCTTCTTGTTATTTGCGTTTGTCACTACTTTATTTAATCATATTGAATTTGTCCCCGTGGATCAAGAAGAAGACAAAAAGTCAAGGGCTAAGGCTAAATTTCAAGGGAGAAAACCAGCGGAAGCGGTTTAATAAAAATAGGGCATTGCAGGGGTTATGGTATGAAATATAGTTGAATTACACTAAAAACTAAAACTTCTAAATATTATAACCGTTCCCCGTTCCCTGTTCCCTTCCTCAACCAGAGAAATCATACCTAAAATCAGCAACGCCAAAAAATACCATCCATAAGGATTAAAGCCCTTTTGTATTATTGATAATAGTTTAGTAAATCTTGACGGGGATTAAAGGTTTCAATTTCCCTAATTTGTTTATATAGCTCTTTTTCTTTTTCGGAAACCTGATTGGGTGGTACTATTCTAAGGATAACCATTTGATCGCCCCTTTCTCCCCTAATGTTGGGATAACCTTTATCTGCTAATTTTAACCTTTGTCCAGATTTTACCCCTGCGGGGACATTCATTTTAACTAAACCATCAATGGTGGGAATTTCGATCGCACCGCCAACGATAGCTTCTGCGGGGGTTAGGGGAATTTCACAGGAAATGTCAGTTTTCTGTAACTTAAAAAAAGGATGTTCTTCAATCAAAATCTTTAAATATAAATCACCTCCCCGAATACCTTGCCCCTTGAGCCTGATTTTTTGCCCATGGTACATCGCTGGGGGCATATCGATTTCTAAAGAGCGTCCATCCTCAAGTCGAATACGCTCTCTACCGCCAGAATAAGCCTTTTCTAAGGGTAAAGATAACTTAGCCTCAATATCTTTTGCCTTAGGGCGAGGAGGCACGGATTTAATTCGTTTTGCGCTACTAGACTGATAATCTTCTGTACGGGTAGAACGGGTACGATTAAAATTAGATGTACTACTACGAGGGGAATTATTTTTAGGAATATTAGTTTTGGTATTACTGCGTAAATCATCCCACACATTATTAATATTAGTAAAAGGAAAACCAGAACCATTACTAGCTTTCGGACGCACCACACGGCGACGGGAAGCACCAATTAAGAGATCATATTGGGAACGTTTACTATCATCAGAAAGAGTGTCATAGGCTTCATTAATTTTTTTAAACATCTCCTCAGCATTTTTATCCCCCGGATTCAAATCAGGATGGTAACGCCTAGCAAGACTACGAAACTCTTTTTTAATATCTACTAATGTTGCTGAAGGGTCAACCCCTAAAATTTGATAATAATTATTCACAGTAGTGCGCAAATTTCCCTTGTCAAAACTCATAATAATATTGACATCTTCCCATTAGTAAATCAAATTTAGAGATTTGCTAGGAAGAATTTACCTAAACAGTATAACATCTACCTCTGTTTGATGAATAAGTGGATAGGGAAGTGGGGGAGATGGGGAGTTAGGGTGATTGGGATTAAAATTACATTATCAATGATCAATTGCTACCATGGGCTTATATTCATTTTAATAATGTGGTGTAAATTATGCCCTACGAAAAATTAAAACTTACCACAGAAAAACCCATCCTATCATGGGCGAGTCATGAATTAGGAGCAAAAGAAACCCAAATGGCGAAAAATGTCGCCTCCTTACCCTTTGTTTATAAACACGTTGCCTTGATGCCCGATGTGCATTTAGGAAAAGGGGCGCTGGTGGGTTCAGTGATTGCCACACAAGATGCTATCATTCCTGCTGCGGTGGGGGTAGATATTGGTTGTGGTATGTGTGCCATGCAAACACCATACAAAGCTGAGCAACTAGAAGGAAAATTAAAAAAAATTCGTCAGGATATTGAAGCAAGTATTCCCGTTGGTTTTAATGAAAATAAAGACATCGAAAAAAAAGTCACTAATTGGCAGGGGTGGAAAGACTTTCGTCATCTCCATGGTGGGGTGCAACGTTTAGAAACCAAGGCAATTAAGCAAATTGGCTCACTAGGTGGAGGTAATCACTTTATCGAGTTGTGTTTAGATACCGAGGATCAAGTTTGGTTGATGTTACACTCAGGCTCAAGACACATCGGTAATCAGTTGGCAGATTGTCATATTAGAACGGGTAAAGAGTTAGCTAAAATGGCAGAAGATAAGTTACCAGATCCTGATTTAGCCTATTTTGTCAAGGGTACAAAAGAATTTGAGGATTATTGGCGAGATTTACAGTGGGCGCAAGAATATGCCCGTTTTAATCGAGAAGTGATGATGAATCGCTTTAAAAATATTGTCGATAAATATCTGGCAGGGGGAAAACCTAGTAAACCTTTATTAACGGTGAATTGCCATCATAATTATGCGGAAAAAGAAACTCATTTTGATGAGGAAGTATATGTTACCCGTAAGGGCGCTGTGAGGGCAACCCAAAGCGATTATGGTATTATCCCAGGCTCAATGGGGGCAAAGTCTTTTATTGTCAAGGGAAAGGGTAACCATGAGAGTTTTTGTAGCTGTAGTCATGGGGCAGGGCGTTTGATGTCTCGGGCGATGGCAAAAAAAAGTTATTCCCTTGAGGATTTAATTAATCAAACTGAGGGTATCGAATGCCGTAAGGATAAGGGGATTATTGATGAGATTCCCAGCGCCTATAAACCCATTGAGGAAGTAATGAATCAACAAACTGATTTGGTGGAAATTGTGGCAACTTTAAGACAATTAATTTGTGTGAAGGGATAATGTTAGGTATCAAGTTCGGATAATTCGTTATCAATAGATTGTATCTTCGTACCCCCACTGTGTAATGAATTACACGGCTAACGATGGTTCGTTCAATAAATTGAACTAAGATATTGATATTACTAATTTGTAAGTGGTCAAGCAGACTTGATATGATGGGGCAAGAAACGCCCCATGACTAATTTTTAGCCAAAGTAGTCGGGTTCGTTACCTTTTTTCCATTTGATGTTACAGCCGAGGCTAGGTTTTTGGTTTTCGTCTATTTGTTTGCCTGATAGCAGTGCTTCGATGGCGTTGCGCATATCTACCCCATTGACGGGAATATCAAGACTGGGGCGACTATCATCTAATTGTCCACGGTAAACTAATTTTAAATCACTATCGAAAAGATAATAGTCAGGGGTACAGGCGGCACGATAAGCCTTGGCTACTTCTTGGGTTTCGTCATAGCAGACGGGAAAGTTAAAGTTTTCTTCTTCTGCCATTTCTTTGAGTTTTTCGGGGGCATCGTCGGGATAGTTTTCGATGTCGTTGGGGCTAATGGCAACGATGCTTAAACCTTGGGGTATGTAGTCTTTACTCAGTTTGGCATATTCTGCCCTAACGTGTTTGACGAAGGGGCAATGACAGGATAGGAAGATGATAAGTAAGCCTTTTGAGTCGCTGAAGTCTTGTAGGGAAATGTTTTTCCCTGATACGGTATCGAGAAGATTGAAGTCAGGGGCTTTTGTGCCTAGTTCTAACATTGTAGAGGGTGTACGTGCCATATTTAATCTTTTTTGATGGGTTTACATTGGTTATTATCCCATGATTTTTTATTTTTTTTACTGGGGGTAAACCGAAATTGGGGACTGTTTATAGGTGTTAAGGTCTAAGTTATATAATGTTTTTATAGACATGAAATTTTTTTTTCTAAATAAGGTTTTGTGTTTTAAATAAGTTTTTTATTGGAGTTACAAATATGAAATTATCTAGCAAAAATTATGAGTCACGGCTTGATACGGTTTATGATGCCATTGTGGTAGGTGGTGGCATGGGGGGCTTATCTGCGGCTATTTATTTGGCTAGATATGGTCTAAAATGTTTGGTTATTGAAAAGGGTAAGGGGCGCTCTATATGGATGCAGGATTTACGTAATTATTTAGGAATTGATCCTGATGCCCCCGGTAGGGATTTAATTCAACATGGTACTAAACAAGCTATTGACTGGGGTGCTGATCATCTTAGGGCTTATGTGGAGGATGTGAAGGATGAGGGAGACACTTTTGCGGTTAAGGTAAAGGTGGGTAGAAAAGACAGTGTTTATCCTGTGTTTCGCAGTAAATATTTGATTGCGGCTTCTGGGGTAATTGATGTTTTACCTCAATTGGAGGATATGCAAAATGTTTATGATTATGCTGGTTATACTCTCCATGTTTGTATGATATGTGATGGGTTTGATATGTGGGATCAAAAGGCGGTTTTAATTGCTGGAAGGGAATCGCAAATTAATGCGGCTTTTGTGCTTGATTGGTTTACTCCTTACATTACGGTATTAACCCATGGTTTATTTTCTGTGGGTGATGAGATGAAACAAAAACTAGCAGAGCGTGGTTATCCTTTGTATGAAAGTGCGATCGCCCGTTTCGTTGGCGAAAATCATAAAATGCAAGGGGTAGAGCTGGAAGATGGTACATTCATTGAAGCTACCACCGGATTAATTAATATGGGTTCAATTTACCATAATCACTATCTTAAAGGCATTGAAGGCTTAGAATGGGATGGAGAAAACCTTATTACTAATGATATGGCACAAACTAGCCACGATCGCATCTTCGCCCTAGGAGACTTGAAAAAAGGTTTAAACCAAGTATCTGTAGCCGTGGCAGATGGCACATTAGCCGCCACCCAAATTTGGCGTAATATTCGCCGTAAAAGTGAGCCTAGAAAGTGGTTGGAAAACATTAAGGGATAAATAATGATTAGGTATTAAGTGTTAGGTAAATAACCTTTATTTGGGATAATAATTCTTCATGAGACGATAATAAATCAACCTTGCTTTTTCCAGCGCCCCTAACCATGACAACCAGAAAAACATTCATAACAAACCGCAACATCGAAATATCTTACCTAGAATGGCATCAAGGAAAAACTCCCCTATTACTATTACACGGTATGGCCGACCATAGCCTAGTATGGCAGAATTTAGGAGAATACCTACAATCAAAATATCATATCGTTGCCCCCGACCTCAGAGGACACGGCAACAGCAGTAAACCCACAACGGGTTACTTTACCCACCACATCATCAACGACCTAGAAGCCCTTCTCCATCACCTACAATGGAATAAAATTCATATCCTCGCCCACTCCTGGAGCGCCAAACTAGTACCCATTTGGGCAAAACAAAACCCCCAATTATTTCAAACCATGACTCTAGTTGATCCCTTTTATATCAACAAAATTCCCCCTTGGAGCAAAATTACTTTCCCTTTTTTATATAAAGTATTACCTTTTCTCAAAATGACAGGTACTTTCCCCGATTATCAATCCGCCAAAAATACCGCCCAATCCCTAAAACAATATCAAGGTTGGTCAGAGTTACAACAAAAAGTGTTTGAATATAGTATTATCGAAAACGAAAATCAGCAATGGTCAAGTAAATTTGCATCCCACGCCAAAGATGAAATTTTTACCGATGTCATGCTACAAGCAGGATTAACCGAAACCATTACCATTCCCACGCTTTTTATTAAACCAGAAAAAGGACTCAATAAAAGTTCATGGCAAATTAAACCCTTTCAAAAATATTTACCCAATTTAACCATTAAAACAGTACCGGGAAACCATTGGGCTTTTTTAGTTGAACCAGAATCATTTAATCAAGTTATCGAAGAATTTTTGGAACAAAATTAACTTTCTTCCCGATGTATTTTTTCTCTTAACAAATCAAGAATTTCCCCAGTAATATTAATAATTTGATTAGAGCCAAAACCACCTTTACTCAACTCCTTAAAAATAGCCTTCGCCACAATATGAGACACTTTAGCAGGATCTGGGGTAATATTAGTAATATTATTACCTCTTTTTTCCACCTCTTTAGATACGGCAATTTCCAGAAATCTTGACTGCAACATATTCTGTAACTCAATTATTTGTATTGACTTACCAATAAACAAAGCAAATATTTTTAAAATTTCTAAATCTTTCTCATTAAAAGGTTTATGATTATTTTGCTCACTAACATTAATAACCCCTATTACCTGATTACCAATAAAAATAGGTGCAGAAATTAAACTCTTATAATCATGCTCTTTTTGTCTCGCAACTTGCACAAATGGAGATTTATTAATATCCTCAACTAACAAACATTCCCCCGTAGAAGCAACATATCCTGCAATGCCATCATTTAGCTGAGTTATTTCTTCGTAGGCTTCCTTGGGTAAATCACCATAGTGGGTAAATACTCTTAAATAAGGCTCTTGTTTTTTATTACCATGGCTATCTATAATTCTGGTTTGTAATAGCATGATAGAGCATTTCTGAGATTCTAAGATTTGGGCGCTCATGTATGCTAAATCTTTTAATCCTGTTTCAACGTTACTATTTTTCTCTAAAAAGTTAGTAACCCCTAATAGTTGAAATAAAAAACCTTCTGATTTTAAAGATGGTTGTCTTTCTCTGGTGTGGTGAGAGCTATCTAAGTCTGTTTTTATCATCTTTTTCCTCTCATATTAATAATAAAACCATATATAACTTTTGTTTTAAAAAAGTCACAACCCTTATTTTGCTCCATTTTATGTCATATTTTTTTTCGACTTACCCATAAGATAATTTATCTTTAGTTTATATAGTCGTAAAAATAAGTTGATAATATCAATTAACTATGAATGGAATCATAGGATTTACTCGTTTATATTAATAATTTTATACCATGAAACAAATTTACATTAATATTCTCGATTTTTCTTAATAAATTTTAATATAAACATATAAAAATAATCATATTATATAACTTATTAAATAAGTGTAAAAAAATAAAACAAAATAAAAAAATATCTTTTATTGCTAAGAATATTTACAAAATAAATATATAAATATAAGAAATAAATTATTAAAAAAATAACTACAACCGCTCAATATGTTCCGCTTTTTCAGGTAAACTAGCCTTTTTTTGGGCATTACTTCTCAATCTACCAACCATCATATCCAATGGAGTTTGAATTAAATCAACAAAATTTCCCTTACCCATTAATAGTTTGAGCGTATTTTTAGGAAACTCTTTGATAAACCAAACTAACAGACGATAACTATATTTTGAAGTAGAATAATTGGGCATTAAATTTGAGCCGTGGAGTTGATGAAGATATTTTGCTGACTTACCATAACGCCTCCATTGACTTTGAAAATCTTTCAGATTATCTCGATGACGATGTAAGACTAAAGCATCGGGGACAAATTTTATTTCCGATTCAATTTCTTTGAGAATACGCCAACAAATATCCGCATCCCCCCCCGTGGTTAGATAAGGGCGGAATAATCCTACTACCTTGAGGGCTTCTTTGCGGAGTGCAAGATTAGCGGTTTGTCCGTAGGGAGAAAACTCATTGGCGAGGGTATATTTCTGAGATAAAATTTCTCTTTTATCTGCATATTTTTCGAGGATATTATCTCCTTGAACGGCTTTTATTTCTCCTGCTACAATCATAGTGTTAGGATCTGAAAATGGTTGAACTAATTTTTCTAGCCAGTCTTTTTGGGGGCGACAATCTACATCGGTAAAAGCGATAATTTCTCCTTGTGCTTCTTTTATTCCTCGATTACGGGCGGCGTAAGAACTTTGTATTTCTTGTTCTTGAATAGGTTTTATGGTTATGTTTTCTAGTGGTTGAATTTTTTCTTGTATTAGTTTAAAGGTAAGATCTGAACTATTATTATCTACTAAGATAAATTCTACTTTTTGAGGGTTATAGGTTTGATTTTTTAAGCATTCTATTAATGGTGGAATATCTTTTTCTCCATTGTAGATGGGAATAATGACGGAGACAAAAGGTTCAATTTTGCTCATGATATGTAATGTTGCTTTAAGATGGTTTTTTTAGAGGGTGGGTACGGTGGTTCGATTGTTGGGGATTGGGTTATTGGTGGGGATATTTTGATTGTTGTTATCGGTGGATGGGAAAATGGTATTTTCCGAGGGGGTTGGGGTTGTATTTTCTGGGGGGTTAGAATTTTCTGGGGGGTTAGAAGATTCGCTGGAGGTTATTTGAGCATTACAAAGAAATCCGAGGTTAATTACTTTTCCTCTCCTATCCATGACGTAGCATTCGGGCATGGCAAAAACTGTTTGAGTTGGGATGATGAGAAGGCTAGTAATGGTTAATAGTTGTAGTGGTTTTTTGTAGTTCATATTTATGGTTGATTGATATATTTTAGGTGGGCAAAATGTAAGTTTTTTAATATATGCTTGATGGGTTTAATTTTTTTTGTTGCTCTATGGGTATTAGTCTTGTTTCAGTATTTTATCTACATTGAGCATTTTTCTTCTGATTTTTGATTTGCTTTTATTTATTATCTCTTATTTCACCGCAACTATATCAATTATTCATTGATTTATGGTAGAGTTAACCTACAGGACAAAACCACCACTACCGCTATCTTTGAGCAATTTTATGATGGTAAATATTAATAATCAATCTGTTGCTTATCAGAGCTTAAATAGTTCTCGTCAATTAAAGGATTGTACCCTGGGGGCGATCGATATTGGTACGAATTCCATTCATATGGTGGTGGTGGAAATTAATGCTCAAATTCCTTCGTTTACGATAATTGCTAAGGAAAAAGATACAGTGAGGCTGGGCGATCGCAACTTAGAAAATGGTAATCTAACGGTAGAAGCCATGGAAAGGTCGTTATCTGCCCTCAAACGGTGTAAAGACTTAGCCGATAGTCTAAAAGTAGATCAAATCATTGCCGTAGCCACCAGCGCCACCAGGGAAGCCCCTAACGGCATCGAATTTTTGAGCCGTATAGAATCAGAATTAGGCATCAAAGTTGATTTAATTTCAGGACAAGAAGAAGCCAGAAGAATTTATTTAGGGGTACTATCGGGCATGGATTTTGAAGGGAGAATCCATAGTGTAATCGACATTGGGGGTGGCTCAACGGAAATGGTATTGGCCGATCCCCAAGAAACTCGTCACTTGAGTAGTACCAAAGTAGGCGCTGTAAGGCTCTCCCAAGATTTTATCACCACAGATCCCGTTAGTGAAAAAGAATTTATCCGTCTCCAAGCCTATATCAGAGGAATGTTAGAGCGTCCCGTGGATGAATTTAAAAACGCCCTACCAGAAAAGGAAAAACCCCTGTTGGTGGGTACATCTGGCACCATTGAAACCATTGCCGTTATCCATGCCATGGATACCCAAGGTAGTGAACCAAATCCCCTCAACGGTTATGAAATTTCGAGGAAGGATATTGAAGCCATCCTTAAAAAATTGCTGAAGATGGACTATGACGAAAGGGCTTCTTTGTCGGGAATGTCCGATCGTAGGGCAGAAATCATTGTACCGGGTATCACCATTTTATTAGAAGCCATGACCATGTTGGAAATTGATTCTATCACCATTTGTGAAAGGGCTTTGCGTGAAGGGATTATCGTTGATTGGATGTTACAAAATGGCTACATTGAAAATCGTCTTGTTTTCCAAACCAATGTGCGCGCCCGTAGTGTGATGAAAATTGCCCATAAATATCAGGTGGATTTACCCCATGCCCAGAGGATTGCTCAATTTGCTCTGAAGATTTTTGACCAAACCCAAGGGGAGTTACATGATTGGGGAGAGAAGGAGAGGGAATATCTATGGGCGGCGGCCATTCTTCATAATTGTGGTTTATATATTTCCCACGGGGCGCACCATAAACATTCTTATTATTTAATTCGCCATGCTGAACTTTTAGGCTTTACAGAAATTGAGGTGGAGTTAATCGCCCAAATTGCCCGTTATCATCGCAAGAGTAAACCGAAACGCAAACATGAGTCTTATTATTGTCTTGCCCATGATAATCGTAAAATAATTAAACAAATGAGTGCTATGTTACGCCTTGCGATCGCCCTTGATCGTCGTCAGATTGGGGCTATCAAGGATTTAGAATGTAAATATGACTCGGAATACAAAAAATTACATTTACAACTAATTCCCACTGTTAAAAATGATGACTGTGCGCTGGAGTTATGGAATTTGGACTACAAAAAACCAATTTTTGAAAACGAGTTTGAAGTTAAAGTACTAGCCACCCTTACCAATTAACTAAAAAACTTCTGTTTGGGATAATAGTTTAATATCAAGTCCGTTTAATCACTTACAAACTAGGGCGTTGGTGAATTAAGGTATGATTTTTAGTTTAGTTTGGCAATAGGGAATGGGCAATGGCTTGGAGATGAGGAGTAAGGGTGATAGGGAGTAAAGGTACAATAAGTTCAATTTATTGAAAGAACCATCGTTAGCCGTGTAATTCATTACACGGTGGGGGTACGAAGATACAATCTATATGATCACAAATTATCCGAACTTCGTATTAGAGTTTATTAATTGTCAATTACTAACATATTTTTTAATAACCCTAGTGAGTTTTTGCACATTAATAGGCTTAGTAAGATAATCATTCATACCCACATGAAAACATTTTCCCCGACTATCATCATCATCATTGGCAGTCATCGCCACAATAGCGGGAATTGTTTCAGGGGTGTAAAGTTGATGAATTTTTCGGGTAGCTTCTAACCCATCCATGATGGGCATTTCCATATCCATAAAAATTAAATCGTATCTTTTTGTTTCAAGGGCGTTGATAACTTCGGCCCCATTACTAGCCACATCGGCACTGTAACCAATTTTTTTGATTAAATTGACAAGCAGTTTTTGATTGACTCGATTATCTTCGGCGATCAAAATTTTGGTAGTATTATTTGATTGAATATAGGTTTCTTTTTCAATTACTGTCAATCTTTCTATGGTTAGGGGAGTTTCATAGATATATTCTAGGTTGAGGTAATCTTTAATTTTTTCAAACAAAAGAGCCTGAGAAAATGGTTTACTAATAACGTCATCACACCCTGAGGCTAAAATTATTTGTCTTTCTTCCATAAAAGCGTGGGCAGTAAGGGCAATGATAACGATATTTTGTGCGTTTTCTTTACTCCATTTTTTGATAATTTTGGTGGCTTCATCCCCATTCATATTAGGCATTCCAATATCCATTAAAATGAGGTGAGGATACCAATTTTGAGTACGGGCGATCGCCTCTAATCCATCTTCTGCCTGTTTAACTTGAAAACCAACGGGAATCAATAACTTAGTTAATAATTTACGATTACTTTCATTATCATCCACCACCAAGATACGATAAAGAGATTGACTAGGCGCTAAACGTAATTGTTGATGATTATTTTCCATCAGGGGCAAAATACTAGGCGCATCGGCTGATTTAAAGGAGATAGTAAAATCAAAAATGCTACCCTTATTCATCACACTGGTAACTTGAATATTACCCCCCATCAAATGAACAAATTCTTGGGAGATAATTAAACCCAAGCCGCTGCCTTGTTGTGATTGTCGCCCCGACTGAGACTGAAAAAAGCTCGAAAATAACTTCCCTAATTCATCGGGGGCAATACCCATTCCCGTATCTTCTACCCGAAAATGGAGAGTATGGGGGTTTAACAATTCGGCATGAAGGTTAACACTACCTTTTTTAGTAAATTTGATCGAGTTACTGAGGAGGTTTAATAAGACTTGTCTGAGTTTTCCTTCATCGGTGATAATAAATTCTGGTAAATCCTCTTGTAAATTAAAGTTTAGTTGGACATTTTTTTCTGTGGCTTTAATTTGTAACATTGACTTGAGAGAGGCTAAAACTTCTTGGAAATTGAAGGGATTTTCGTTGAGGGTGATTTTACCTGCTTCAATTTTTGATAAGTCCAAAACATCATTAATAAGGGATAATAAATGTTCTCCACTTTTGATGATAATCATTAAATTTTCTTTGTTTTCACCGCTCAAATGTTGATCATCTCCCATCAATTGAGCAAACCCTAGAATAGCATTAAGGGGGGTTCTTAATTCATGGCTCATACTAGAGAGAAATTCACTTTTAGCCCGATTAGCTTTTTCTGCCAATTCTTTGGCTTTTTCTAATTCTTCTGTGCGATGACGTACTTTTTTTTCTAATTCTTGATTAATTTTTTTGAGACTTTTTTCTTGTTTTATGAGGGTATGGACAAGTTTATGTAAACTAGAGGATAAAATGGCGATCGCATCTTTACCCTGATAAACTTGGATAGAGTTTTCCCTATCCCCTGCGGTAATATTTTCTGCTTGTTTACTAAGGGTTAATATGGGTTTGGTAACCCTTTGGGCTATTTTCCAACCGATAATTGAAGCGATACTGGCTAACACTAAACCCCAAAATAGCACCTGTTTTTGTAAATAATAGGCAGGTTTAAAGGCGATCGCACTTTCTTGCTTTACCACCACTCGCCACCCTAACCCTGGATAATCTAAATAACCCTGATCCACACCATAACTGATCAAATATTCTCGATTATCAATATTAGCCCGTTTACTCACATAACCATCACTCTGGGTGGGTAACTCCAAAAAAAGATTTTTATCAATCTTTAAATCTCCCATATCTTCCCTGCCCGAATTAAGAAGAATATCCCCCTCCTGACTAACAATTAGCACATCAATTTGCCCTTGTTGCCCGATATTCCTCATCAAACTATCTTCCAACGACTTCACCCATTCCCAACTCAAATGCGCCCCCAACACCCCCCTTAACTGCCCATTCTCATCATATACGGGGGTAGATATATCTAAAAAACGTAACACATCACCATCATCAGGGGGAGGAAGAATTTTCGCCAATAACTTCGCATCATGGACATCTCCCACAAAAGAAGATTGTAAACCTTCCACAAACCAGGGGCGCTGATTGACATTTACCCCCTCCAAAATTTGCCCTGTGCTAACCTCCACAACCCCTTCATTATTAGCAAAACCAATCCAAGCATAATTGGTATAGTTTTCTTGTAACTGATTGAGTAAAAAACGCCTTGCTTCATTATTACCTGTGGTGGAGCGAAATTCAGATAATACGGCTATATTATTTATATCTTTATAACGTTCCAACATTCCCTGTTGAAAGCTAGTTAATAATTCTCGGTTAATTTGTTTGAGTAAAAAGGTTTTATCTTCTTCTACTTGGTGTTTTACCCATTGTCCCACCATTAAGCTAAAAATAATGGAGACAGCAAAAGTTAGGGTAGCAAATGAAAAACCTAGCTTAGTTTTTAATGTCCAATTTAACCAAATTTTACGCAGGGCGGAGCTTGATTTAGAGTTATTAGCCATGAAGCAATCACAGGGGTTGGAATCCGTTAAAATTTATTTTATTCAATATGTAAAAATGTTACCTATCAGTTTAAACAACAAACTCTCCACAATTTATTATTATCTTTTATTATGATACTTTCCGTTGCGATCGCCCAGCTCCCCGGAATTCATCCCCTAGAAGTTAAACAACTACAATCCCATGGTATCCAAACCAATATCGATTTACTCAAAAGCACCACCAACCCACAACAAAAAACATTACTCGCCAGTAAAATGGGATTAAACATTAAACTACTCAGTAAATGGGTTGCTTTATCTAATTTAGCTTGTGCGCAGAGTATTGGAACAAAATATTGCGGTTTGTTACTCCATGCGGGTATTCCTTCCCTAAAACACCTTAGCACCACATCCGCTCCACAACTGCATCGTCAAATTATGCGTCTTCAGGTATCAACCTTCAAAAGAAAAGATTTATGCCCCCCCATATCCCTTGTAGAGCAATGGATTAAGGAAGCAAAACAGTTAACCATAGGTAAGAATTAAGAATTATTTTTCATTCTTTCTTCAATATCTTCAAAGGTTTTGAGTAAAAGAGTTTGGGCTTCTAATTTCCAGCCTAGTTGTTGAATTTTGATAGCAATGGGAAGGGCGATCGCCGTTGCGATAAAATCAAGATACTGTTGGGAAGATATGCCAAATAATAATCCCAATCCCGCAATACCCCAAAAAGGAAGGGCGAAGGTTTGACGACTTTCTTCTATTTTTTTGAATAAAATACCCTTAGGCTTTTTGTCTAACAACTCCTGCTTTAATTGTTGTTGTTGATTGTAGGGTAAAGCAATACCGATTTTACGGCGTAACTTCTCAATTTTACGAGCCGTGGTGCTATATTCGGTTAACTCATCCTCTGCCATGCGCAAAAGTCCTTCTAAATTTGCCATTTTGTTTTTTCCTTAATTATGTTGTAGTAAAGGCTTTAGCCTTTGTGTCAAAAATTACTTTAAAAAATGTTCCCCAACAAAATTAGTATAAACATTCCCCGCAATAAACTCAGGATGATTCAATATTTTACGATGAAAATCAATGGTAGTCGGCACTCCCGTAATGGCACATTCCCTTAATGCCCGTTTCATCCTCTTAATAGCCGTCTGTCTATCCTCACCCCAGACAATGAGTTTACCAATCAAAGAATCATAATAGGCAGGAATTTGATAATCAGGATAAACAAAAGAATCCATGCGCACCCCCGGGCCTCCTGGGGGTAAATAGGCGATAATTTTACCAGGATTTGGTCTAAAATCATGGTTAGGATCTTCAGCATTAATGCGACATTCGATGGCATGACCCCGTAATTGTATATCCTTTTGAGAGAATGATAATTTGTTACCCTGGGCGATCGCAATTTGTTCCTTAATCAAATCTAACCCAGTAATCATCTCCGTTACAGGGTGTTCCACCTGAATACGGGTATTCATTTCCATAAAATAGTAATTACCATACTTATCCACCAAAAATTCTACCGTACCAGCCCCCACATAATTAATAGACTTCGCCGCCCTTACTGCCGCTTGGCCCATTTTTTGGCGTAACTTAGGATTTAAAATCGCCGAAGGTGCTTCCTCCAATAACTTCTGATGCCTTCTTTGAATCGAACAATCCCTTTCCCCAAGGTGTACCACATTACCATAACTATCCGCCAAAATTTGAAATTCGATGTGTCGGGGTAACTCGATAAACTTCTCCATATAAACTCCCCCATTGCCAAAAGCCGCTTCCGCTTCCCCTTGAGCAGCGTGGAAAAGACGCACCAAATCAGACTCCTGATGCACCAAACGCATTCCTCTACCACCCCCCCCAGCAGTAGCCTTAATAATCACAGGATAGCCAATTTCGGCCGCCACCCTCAGGGCTTCTTGTTCATCGGTTAACAACCCCTTACTACCCGGAATCGTAGGCACTCCTGCTTGTTCCATGGTTTTTTTGGCGGTGGATTTATCCCCCATGGAAGTGATAGACTCAGGACGAGGCCCAATAAAAGTCAATTGATGATCCGCACATATCTGGGCAAAACGGGCATTTTCTGCCAAAAATCCATAACCAGGGTGTATGGCTTCAGCGCCCCTAGTCAGGGCAGCGGAGATAATGTTAGGAATATTTAAATAACTCTTGTTACTAGAAGGAGGACCAATACAAACGCTCTCATCTGCTAACTTAACATGGAGGGAATCACGGTCAATGGTAGAATGAACCGCAACGGTGGCAATTCCCATTTCTTCGCAACTGTGGATAATTCGTAGGGCGATTTCGCCTCGATTAGCAATTAAGATTTTGGAAAACGACATTTAGTATCAGGGTCATAAATCTAATAACCTTTGTATCTTACGACCTTTTGGCAATTCTGACAAACTAAGCAATTGACAATGGACAATGGACAATGGACAATTAATTTGTCTTTCTCTTCATCATCAAATAAATGACCTTCCCCGAAGCTATTAAGATCTACAATAATTATGAAAGAGGGATAAAATGGCTTAATCGTTATGCTGGTTGTCGTCCAATTTTTACCTGTACCCTTGGCTTTACTGAGACTGCCCTCTTAGAAGGGATTTCTGCGGCTGGAGTAACCCCCGAATCTCGTCGTTATACGGCCCTGGCGGATGCGGAATTTTTGGTTAATGGTGTTCGCCCTAATCCTGTTTTTCCCCTTCCTCCTCTGACGGTGGGGGTGTCTCCTACGGTGATTACGAGGGCGGTGGTGGAGATGTTTGATTTACCTGTGTATGTGTTTAATGCTGGTTTGGTGGCAAATCCTTCGGTGCATACCATTAATTTAGAAGGAAAGGCGGCACGGTGTGTGACGACAGGTAAGGCTTTACCCTTGGGGGTGGTGATGGATTTATATACTAAGGGTTTGCAATGGGGGGAAACATTGGCGAATCAGGCAGGGGATAATTATTTAATTCTCAGTGAATGTGTGGTAGCAGGTACGACAACGGCTTTGGCCGTGTTAACGGCGCTGGGTATGGATGCGCAGGGGATGATTAATAGTAGTCATCCTGTGTGTAACCACGGGCAAAAATGGCAGGTGGTGCAAAAAGGGTTAAAAAATGCTCATTTTTCTGGTTCTAGCACTCTTTTTGACATTGTAGCAGGGGTCGGAGATCCCATGCAGATTTTTGTGGCAGGGGTGGCTTCTTCTGCTTCTAAGAGGGTGGGGGTAATGTTGGCAGGGGGTACGCAAATGTTGGCGGTATATGCCTTAATTCGTGCCATTAAAGGGGGTTTTTATCCTGCTACGGATTTAGATAATATTGTGGTGGGTACTACCCGTTGGGTGGCCGAAGATGATACGGGGGATACGGTTAGTTTAGCGAAGATGGTGGGAGATGTTCCCCTCTGTGCCACTGACTTAAATTTTACTAATTCCCGTTATCCTAGTTTACAGTGTTATGAGCGTGGCTTTGTTAAAGAGGGGGTAGGGGCTGGGGGAAGTGCGATCGCCTCTCATCTTTTAAATATCACTCCCAAGCAATTAATGATGGCCATAGAAAGGATTTTGTCCACCTTCCCTCATACTACGATTAGCCAATAATTGGTCTTCCAAGGAAGCAATACGATGATAGGCTGCGGTTAATTGCGCTGTCAACCGTTGCACCTGATCTTCGCAGGATATATCATCTTCAGGGAGGGAATTAATCGGAAATCTTTTTGGACTACCTTCTTTTTCATCCACCAAAATATCTTTATGGTTATCCTGAGTAACTTCCAAATCATCCTCCGCAATCAATTCTCCCTCAGAGTCAACCGATTGTAACTGTAAATCCTTTTGACGGGCAGTAAAATCATTCACCAATTCAAAATCTTCATTATTTTGAACACTAAAACATAAATCTTCTACCCCTTCCCAACCAATACGACTTCCCAATTGTTTTACAATGGCATACAGTTGTTCTATTTTTTGGTTTAATTGCCAAATTTCTTGTCTTTGTACAGTCATAAGTTCAATATCTTGATATATAGTGCTGTTTTTGCTTTATTTTTCTGAAAATATTTACTCAGGGCAACCCCATGAAAACTTGCTAATGATTAGGCCCTGTAACTCCGAAAATAGCGTTCATATTCAGATAAAATGTTTAGGCACACAAGCTAGAAAATAATCTCTGGTAACTATCCTAAGATCATTTTCTAAAATAGTCTTATTATTCCTGATTAATTTAACAATTCCCTCAGAGCTTAATATTTAGTCAATTTTAGCCTAAATTAATCTTAAACTTCCGTCCAATATCTCAGACAAAATCTAATCAAATTTCACTAAAAATTATCATAAAAAGGCGAAATCATAGATAATCATGAACCGTAGATCCTTTATTCTTACTAGCACTGCCCTTACTTTGAGTAGTTTAATGGGAGGTTGTCAACAAAATTATGACCTAACAATATTATTGCTTCAAGGTTCTATTCCTGTGCAACTAATTACCGCTTTCAATCAAGAATTAAATCAGGGTAAAAATATTAACTTTAAGCCCCAAACAAACCTCGGGGAAATATATAAATTACTACAAAAATGGCAAGGAAAAAATCCCCCTTCCAAACCAGAATCAGGGTTACAATTACCCTCCCTTCCTTTTACATCATCGGAGATAAAAAAAGCGGATATAGTGACTCTGGGAAACTATTGGTTATCTCTAGCCATTAAAGAAAATCTGATTAAACCTCTCAATCAAGATAATTTAACTAATTGGGATAGAATTCCCCCCAGATTTCAAAACTTAGTAACCCGTAATCAACAAGGTAACATAGATTCTAATGGACAAATATGGGGCGCTCCCTATCGTTGGGGTTATACCATGATTGCCTATCGAGAAGATAAACTTGCACCTTTTGGCTTTACCCCCCAAGACTGGACTGATTTATGGCGTATTGAGTTAAAAAATCAAATTTCTTTATTAAATCAACCTAGGGAAATAATTGGTTTAATTCTCAAAAAAATGGGTTATTCTTACAATACAGAAAATATTGAGGAAATCAGTGATCTTAAGCAAGAATTAATTACCCTTAATAATCAAGTAAAGTTTTACAATTCTACGAATTATTTACAACCATTAATTAATGGTGATACGTGGTTAGCGGTGGGTTGGTCAACGGATATTTTACCCATATTAGAACAACATCGAAATATTAAAGCTATTATCCCCCAATCGGGTACAAGTATTTGGGCTGATGTGTGGGTTAATCCCTATGAAAGTAATATTAATGAGGAAAAATTAACGGAAATATATCGTTGGATAAATTATTGTTGGCAAGAAGATTCAGCCACCAGAATTAATTTTTTTACTAAAGGTAATTCCCCTCTTTTGTCTGGAGAGAATGCAGAAAATAGGTTAACCATGAGTCAAGAAGTTTTTGCAAAAAGTGATTTTATTGAGCCTTTATCTGAGGTGGTTATGGCTAAATATAACAAAATTTGGCAGGGATTAAATAATGGTTAATATTATTATTAATTAACGCTACTGACCCAATTTTTAATCAGATCCTATTTAGCAATACTTTTTTTTATTAAGTAACCCAAATAAAAGCTAGTAAGAGCAGTAATCGTCACATCCCAAAACTGGGGCAACATCAAAGAATATCTTTGGGCGATCGCCCCTAAAACAATAAAAATCCCCAAAAAAATCGCATACTTATCCCTTTCCTTAATCATCGCCAAATCCTCACCAAAAAACTAAAAAAAATATCCCCCCTATCAAAGGGAGGAAAATCAGCAAAAATCAATCTATCCCTTAGAAGCCAAAACCGCCTCGGCCGCCTGTCTTCCAGAAATAGTAGCCCCCTCCATACTATCAATATAATCCTGTTGAGTATAACTACCCGCAAGGAAAAAATTATCAATGGGAGTCTTTTGAGCAGGACGATAAACATCCATCCCAGGTGCTTCACGATATAAAGATTGAGCCAACTTCACCACACTAAACCAAGTCATATTCAACTCCCGAGAAGAAGGAAATAACCTATGTACCTGATCTAATACATGGTGAGCAATCTTTTCATTACTTTCCTTAATAAAAGGATCTCCGGGGGTTAACACCAACTGTAACAAAGAACCCTCACCCTCTCGATAATAATCCCCGGGGCTAGACAAAGCCAAATCAGAAAAACAAGAAAAATCAGCATCCGCCGTATAAAGTAAATTATCAATACCCTCAGCTTTTTCCAACTGACTACGTTTTTGAGGATCATTTAACTCCGTTACCCAGCCATCAAAACGTAACTGCACCGTAGCCACAGGCACAGCATCTAGCTTGTAGATATTATCAAACTCAGACCACTTGCGCCACCCCTCAGGTAATAATCTTTGAATCCCAGGCACATCACAAGCACAGACATATTTATCCGCCGTTATCAACTCCTCACTTTCCCCATCAGCAATCAATAACCCCGTAACCTGAGCCTTACCATTTTCCTCATACTGAATTTCCCTTACCCGGCGGCGAGTGTGAATCTTAACTCCCCTTTCCTCCAAATAATTAACGATGGGTTTATGTAAATATTCATGGGGAGAGCCTTCCAACATTCTTAAAACAGAAGCCTCCGTTTTCGCCGCAAAAAATTGGAAAATCGTTAACATACAACGGGCAGAAATATTTTCAGTATCAATAAAACCCAAAGCATAGGCAATGGGATTCCACATCTTATCCAAACTGCCTTGATTTCCCCCATGGCTTCTAAACCAATCGGCAAAGCTAACCTTATCTAACTTGCGAATATCTCGCATTGCTCCCTCAAAATCCACTAACCCTCTCACAATGGGGCTAGTGCCAAGGGCTAAAGAATTAGCAACCTTATCCACCGCCGAAAGCTGAGAAGTGGTAAAAAAGGCTTTTAAACCATTAAAAGGAGCGCCTGTGATAAAGCGAAAGTCAAGCTCTCCTACCCTACCACCCTCATTAATGAAAGTGTGAGTGTGTTGTTTTAAACGTAAATTATCGATCGCCCCTACCTTTTCCATAAGAGCAAAAAGATTGTAGTAACAACCAAAAAAGACGTGTAACCCCATCTCAATGTGATTACCATCCTTATCAACCCAACTACCAACCTTGCCCCCCACAAAAGGACGGGATTCAAAAATTTCTACCTCACAACCCGCATCAACTAAATCAATGGCTGTGGCTAATCCTGCTAATCCAGCACCGACGATGGCAACTCGCATTCTTTTTTTATCATACTCTTAACTTTTCTTTACATATTATAAACAATTAACCATCAAACTTAATCACCGTCTGCGGATTTACTCAAAACCTTATATTGGGATAAAACACTAGGATCATTCAATCATATTTAATATCATGATTAAGCAATGCATTATTTTTCGACAGCTTTAGTTATCAAAAAGACTTTCTTGATAAGAAATCGCCTGGTGTAAAAATTTTTCATTCACCAACACCCGAAAAGTATTTAAATTATCTTGCCACCCATTAATCTTATCCATCATCATATTTAACTGATTATCAGCCCCCTGGATTTGGTCAAACTTATAGGTAAAATTTCCCGCAAATAGAATGGCCGCAATGACGGTATTATTCGACTGTTGTAACCTAGCAGGATTAATATTCACCGCCAAACTATATTCAGGCAAATTATAAAATAAATTGAGAGCCGCTTGAGGTTCAACCCCTTCAAACTGTGACCAATTGCCCTGTTTGAGAAACTCTTGATTAATTAATCTTCTCCCAGCGCCCTCATCCCCCGACAAAGGAACAATTATTTTAGGAGAAATACTCAAACCCTGATATTGGGCATTAGATAATTTTTTCACATAGTCCATGGCAACCTTAGCAAAACTCAAATTGTTAGAATCTTTATTGGCCAAACCTTCAATAAAATTAATTAAACCCCGTTGAGCGATAATTTTTAATCCATTCTTATACATAATCTGAGTGCCGTTAGCCGAAACGACAGGTTTTTGAGCAACTTCCCAATCTGAAGGAATGATACCCCCCATCTGTAAAAATTCGGGACTTACCATGGTAGGGTTAAAGTTTTGGATGGCAATACCGAGGGTTACTTCTTCTATTTGTTGAGGAATTTTAATAGAGACAGGATTATTAAATTGATTTTGTAAATTCATCTGTTAAATATTGTTCTTTACAGTCTAAGGTTATCTCAATTTAGTCTTGATGCTTAACTTTGTTCCCTGGTTTGAACTATAATGTCACAGCGATACAGTTATAAAAAAAAGTATATAAAATGACAAAAATCGCATGGGTATTTCCAGGACAAGGTTCACAAACTCAGGGTATGGGTTTATCTTTAAATGAGACGGTAATCGGTAAACAAAAATTTGCCCAAGCCCAAGAAATCCTTGGTTGGTCAGTGTTAGAGGTGTGTGAGGCGGGGGATGAAAGACTTTCTCAAACAATTTATACTCAACCCTGTTTATATACCGTAGAATGTATTTTAGTAGATTTACAAAAACAAGAAGGCAAACAACCCGACTTGGTGGCAGGACATAGTTTAGGGGAATATGTTGCCCTTTATGCGGCGGGGGTTTATGATTTTGCCCAAGGATTACAATTGGTTAAACGTCGTGCCGAATTGATGAGTACCGCCCAGGGTGGTAAGATGGTAGCTTTAATGAAGTTTGATCGTGATATATTAGAAGGTGCGATCGCCTCTAATCCTGATGTGGTCATTGCCAACGATAACAGCGAAGGACAAGTAGTCATCTCAGGTAAACCAGAAGCCATTGACCAAGTATTAGAACAGGTACAAGCTAAAAAAGCAGTTGAACTCAACGTTTCAGGCGCATTTCATTCCCCCTTCATGGCATCGGCTGCCACAGAATTTGTTCAAGTTTTAGATACCATTACCTTTAATGATGCCACAACCCCTATTATGTCTAATGTTGACCCCATACCTAGTACCTCAGCCCCAGAAATTAAACAAAGACTAATTGCCCAAATGACGGGGGGGGTGCGCTGGCGAGAAATCATGTTAAATTTCCCTCACCATGGTATCACCGACGTAGTGGAAGTAGGCCCGGGTAAAGTCCTCACAGGATTAATAAAACGCACCAATAAAGAACTTAATTTAACTAATATATCAGGGTAAGTAATTTGAGGTCGGGATAAAGTTTTATAGTCTTGTCAAGGTATCAGGTGTTAGGCTCAAGAATTTACCGAAACTGTATTTTATACTGAATCAGTCAATCAAAGTACATCTTAGTTCAATTTATTGAACGCTCAATTGTTAGCCTTGTAATTTATTGCAAGGCCAGTGATTATAAAATCGGATTTAGTATTAATAAATTTTTTGGTATTTGGTTCTTTAAAATAAACTGATAAGGTTGCTCGTATTTTAAACCTGTACGGACGTACGATGGTACGTATCTACCACCTGCAACCTGTAAGCTAAGATCATACTGACAAATCCCGAACAAAGGTTATTGAATGTTAACCACTAGATGAAACTATTTTTTGTTTCCATTGATTATTAATCAATTCTCAAGCTACCATATAGGTAAAGTATTATAATTATTAATCCGTTTACCCCTTAAAATCCTTTGTCTTCTCGATTATATATCTGTATTTTTGCCCCAGATTCCGCCGTCAGTGAGTCCGTTACAAAATGGCTCAAGGATGATGGTGTAGTTGAATCGAGCGATCGCCACTACCTCCATATCATAGAATCCGACACCGAATTTAACCACTTCATTATTGAAAATAAAGAAAAAATAGACTGTCTCGTTATCCTATACAACGATACTAGCCACCACATCATTAATAACCTCTATGAAGAAGGGCTACTACTACCCGCCGTTATCATCGAATCACCAGACTACCCCATCGAAGAAGCCGAATATCAAACAGACTTAACCCAAGAAATTCCCCCCAAACAAAACCTCTCCATCATTTATCATGTCGGTGAAATCAAAATTAAACCAGAACAAATCAAAAACATCACCATCCATGTAGATAAAGCCATCACCCAATTCCTCTACCTCGCCCCCAGTTGCGCTGTCAGTGAAAAACAAACCAGCCCCCCCCCAAAAAGCGAAGAAAGACAAAACTTTCTACTACTACAACAAAGAAGATTAGCCTCAAAACTCAAAGAAAGGCTAGGATACCTAGGGATTTATTACAACCGTAATCCAGAATACTTTTATCGTAATTTAACCCCCGAAGAACGTCAAGAATGTCTAGGACAATTAGCTAGTCAATATAGAGAAGTGATCATCCTTTATTTTGGCGAAGAAAACGAAGTAAATCAACTAATAGATCAATTCGTTAATCAATGTTTTTTTGCAGATTTATCCGTATCACAAATCCTCGAAATTCACATGGAATTAATGGATGAATTTGCCCAACAACTGAAACTAGAAGGACGAAACGAAGAAGTATTATTAGATTATCGTCTCGCTTTAATTGATATAATTGCCCATCTTTGCGAGATGTATCGGCGCTCAATTCCCCGGGAAGATTTACCTTTCGAGGTATTGTTTCCAGTGGACTAAAATAGTAAAATAAACTTTAGTTAAAAGCTGATAAAAAAAATTATATGAGTCCCCTAAGAAAAACCTATGTCCTTAAATTATACGTAGCAGGAAATACCCCCAATTCCGTAAGGGCATTAAAAACATTAAAAACCATTTTAGAAGAAGAATTTAAAGGGGTATATGCCCTGAAAGTGATTGATGTTCTTAAAAATCCGCAATTAGCAGAAGAAGATAAAATTTTGGCAACTCCCACTCTTTCTAAGGTTTTACCACCCCCTGTAAGGAAAATTATTGGGGATTTATCCGATAGAGAAAAAGTTTTAATTGGTTTAGATTTACTCTATGAAGAAATCAAAGATCGAGAATAAGTTATGATCTTTTATGAATAATTAGATAAATAATAATTTTAAATAACATTTTTTTTAAATATTTTTTTTAAATTCACTTAATATTAACAATGTCTAAAGAATTTATAAGTAAAGAAAGAAAAGAAGAATTAAGGGCAAAAGGTGTCAAAAAAAGACGCACCATGATCGAAGGATTTGACGAAATTAGCCACGGTGGTTTACCCATTGCCCGAACAACCCTAGTGAGTGGGACATCAGGCACAGGCAAAACCCTTCTAGCAATTCAATTTCTCTACAACGGTATCAAACATTTCGACTGCCCCGGTTTATTCGTCACCTTTGAAGAATCCCCCAACGATATTATCCAAAACGCCTACAGTTTTGGTTGGGACTTACAAAATCTCATCGATCAAGGAAAACTGTTCATCCTAGACGCATCCCCAGATCCCGAAGGACAAGAAGTGGTGGGAAACTTTGACCTATCTGCCCTCATTGAAAGAATTCAATACGCCGTTAATAAATACAAAGCCAAATTAGTTTCCATTGACTCCGTCACCGCTGTTTTTCAACAATATGACGCAGCCTCTGTGGTACGTAGGGAAATTTTTCGCCTTGTGGCAAGATTAAAACATCTTGAAGTTACATCCATTATGACCACCGAAAGGATCGAAGAATATGGTCCTGTGGCACGATTTGGGGTAGAAGAATTTGTTTCCGATAACGTGGTGATTGTGCGTAACGTTTTAGAAGGAGAAAGAAGAAGACGCACCGTAGAAATTTTGAAGTTGCGTGGTACTACCCACATGAAAGGGGAATATCCTTTTACCATTACAGGGGATGGTATTAATATCTTTCCCTTGGGAGCGATGCAACTTACCCAGCGTTCCTCCAATGCCCGTAGTTCTTCTGGTATTAAAACCCTTGATGAAATGTGCGGAGGTGGTTTCTTCAAAGATTCAATTATCCTCGCCACAGGGGCGACGGGTACGGGTAAAACTCTCTTGGTTAGTAAGTTTTTGGAGGAAGGTTGTCGTCAGGGAGAAAGGGCGATCTTGTTTGCCTATGAGGAGTCTAGGGCGCAATTATCTCGTAATGCTTCTTCTTGGGGCATTGATTTTGAGGATATGGAGCGTAAGGGTTTGTTAAAGTTATTGTGTTCTTATCCTGAGTCTGCTGGTTTAGAGGATCATTTACAGATGATTAAATCTGAGATTGCGGAGTTTAAACCCAGTCGTATTGCCATTGATTCCCTTTCGGCCTTGGCTCGGGGGGTTACCAATAATGCTTTCCGTCAATTTGTGATTGGGGTGACGGGTTATGCAAAACAAGAGGAAATAACGGGTTTCTTTACTAATACAACGGATCAGTTTATGGGAGCGCACTCTATTACTGAATCCCACATTTCGACTATTACCGATACGATTTTGATGTTGCAGTATGTGGAAATTAGAGGGGAAATGTCGAGGGCGATTAATGTGTTTAAGATGCGCGGTTCCTGGCATGATAAGGGTATTAGGGAATATAGTATCAGTAGGGAAGGCCCTCAGATTAAGGATTCTTTCCGCAATTATGAGAGGATTATTAGTGGTTCTCCTAGTCGCATTAGTGTGGATGAAAAAACTGAGTTATCTCGTATTGTTAAGGGGGTAAAGGATAAAACTCAGGATTAATCACAGGCTAAGGATATAGGGCGTTATTGACTTGAGACATGGTTTCTGATTTAGGCAGAATTAACAATGGACAATTGACCATGGATAATTAAACTATTGTCACTCCCCATCTCCCTCACTCCTCATCTCCCTCACTTCCTAATATCTAATTTTCGATAATGAAGTTTTGTTACGAAAATTTAAGTTATCATGGGGGGTGATGAGTCTTTACCGTGAAATTTTAGGAATGGAAGAAAAACTGCCTACCCACAGAATGGAGATTACTGATGATCTCGATAAACTTTTACACATTTTGCCCTTAAGTATTCAAAGTGCGATCGCCTCTCATCCTCAGAAAAAAAATTTGATCGAAATTGTTTTAGACTTAGGCAGAAAACCAGAAGCAAGATTTATCGACAAAACTTGTTATCTAAGCGAAGATGTAGTCAGTCGGGAAGACCTAGAACATTGTATCGCTAGGGTTGGACATTTTAGCGCCGACAACAGAGCAGGTATTGAAGGAACATTACACCGCATCAGCGCCATTCGTAACCGCCAAGAAAAAATTATCGGTCTTACCTGTCGTATTGGTAGAGCGGTATTTGGTACTATTTTGATGATTCGAGAATTGGTCGAAAGTGGTCAATCAATTTTACTATTAGGACGGCCAGGGGTAGGAAAAACCACCGCCCTGAGAGAAATTGCCCGAGTTTTAGCCGATGAACTAGAAAAAAGAGTAGTAATTATAGACACCTCTAACGAAATCGCTGGGGATGGAGATATACCCCATCCTGCCATCGGTAGGGCTAGAAGAATGCAGGTAGCCCATCCTGAATTACAACATCAAGTGATGATTGAAGCGGTGGAAAACCATATGCCAGAAGTGATTATCATTGATGAAATTGGTACAGAATTAGAGGCCCTCGCCGCCCGTACCATTGCTGAAAGGGGAGTTCAACTCGTCGGCACTGCCCACGGTAATTACCTAGAAAATCTCATCAAAAATCCCACCCTCTCAGACTTAATCGGTGGCATTCAATCGGTTACCCTAGGGGATGACGAAGCCCGTCGCCGAGGCTCTCAAAAAACCGTTTTAGAAAGAAAAGCTCCCCCCACCTTTGAAATCGCCGTGGAAATGTGGGAGCGTCAAAAATGGGTAGTCCATGAAGAAGTAGCCCAGACGGTGGATAATATTTTGCGGGGAAGGCAGATTATTCCCCAATTACGACAGGTTAATGATGCGGGGCAAGTTTCCATTACTCGAGATCCTAATTTAGCTCCTAGTAATAACGATATTACCGCCAGTGCGCCGCCCCTTTGGGAAAATATGATCAATGCTCCTGCTAAACCCACTGGGTTAAGGGCATCGGGTAAAATGCAACCCCTAAAAAGTCCTGAGACTTCCGCCCAGGTAGAATTTAACCAATTGTTAGATAAATCCTGGTATCAAGCCGATGAGGTGAATAAAATTCGTACCCCTGGTCCTAATGGGGAGGATTGGCCCGTTTATCTCTATCCTTACGGTGTGGGGCGATCGCAACTAGAACAAGTTATTAACGTACTCAAGATGCCCATTTCCCTCACCAAAGACCTTGATTGTGCCGATGCTGTGTTAGCGTTGCGATCGCAAGTAAAACACCACGGGAAATTGATGGAACTAGCCAAAAATAACCAAGTCCCCATCTACAGCATCAAATCCAACAGCATACCCCAAATCACCAGAGCCTTACGCAAACTGGTTAATATGGACAACCCAGATACCTCAGAATCAGCCGATTTACGACTGTTTACCAAAGCAGGAAACGATGACGAAATAGAGGCGCTCGAAGAAGCAAGACTAGCGGTAGAACAAATCGTCATTCCCCAAGGGCAACCCGTCGAACTACTACCCCGAAACGCCAAAGTGCGCAAAATGCAACATGAACTCATCGAACACTATCGCCTACGCTCAGACAGTTTTGGTAACGAACCCAATCGCCGTCTGAGAATTTATCCAGCCTAAAAAAATCACTGAAAAACATTACAAATAGCTTATGGTAATATAAAAATCGGATAAAAAAAGAAACCTTTTTCAATCCAAAACATCAAAACTATTAATACTCGTCAACATTACCAAAAATTTTCAGATGACCCAATCTGTACCCTTAACCCCTAACCCCGATAACGATTCTAGCAGTGGCAACAACTTTTCTCCCGTAATACTTAATACCCTGCCAGATATTGTCCTACCTCCCACCCGAGGAATGTTAAGGGTACAACAACAACTAGACCTTTTATTATTAGCCATTGAAGCCCTAAAATTAGGCGCATCGGAAGAAATGTTAGCCACCTGTCAACATTTAGGACTCCAAGGCATCATCCATAACCGAGTGGACTTGTGGCGCTTACGGTGTACCAATCCTTGGCGTAAATGTTATAACCGAGAAACCCTTAGCCCAGAACAAATCAAAACCTTAATCCTACTAACCAACACCTGTGCTAAATATTTACTCGTACCCCTTACCCAACTATTATTAGCCGTCCAACAGATGAGGGATAAAGACATACCCTTAGAAAATAACTTCCGACTATCAGAATATTTTACTCGCTTTAGATCCCATTTTACCTCTCGGATGAACCCCCGAAGGGCAAAAGTTTCCGTTTATTTAGCCTCTCCCCAAGAATTAAACCAACTAGCCCTTTCCCTCTTAGAAGAATTATTGTTTTGCAGTGGCACAAGGGGCATTGAAAGACTTTCTGTGCGTTTATTTGATGGAGAAGTGGACTAGGTGAATAAACAAAAATCCTTTATCTCTATCAAATCTAAGCAAATGTATTCTAAAAACTGGCAAATTTTACTTTCATCTTTCCTCATGTTTGGTTTTACCATGGCTACTCCCGTGGTAAATGCCGTTGAATTACAAGTGGGTATCATACAAAGATTTGGCGAAGAAACAGAAGATAAATTAACCATTAGTAGCACCGAAGGAGATAATCTTAACCTGCGATTTAGGGAGCAAGATAATGATGGTAACACCTCTATCCGTAACCTCACCACCAATCAAGTTACCTTAACCATTAGCCCCAAAACCCTAGAACAACCAAAGATTGAAGAAAAAGTAATTTTGGGCGATCATGCCACCTTTGAAACCGCTGAGGATGACGCTAACCGTTGGCGAAATCTGGGCATTGAAGTGGAAATTACTCAACCAGGGCGCTGGCAAGTGTGGGCGAAAAGGGATGTTTATAATACTCCTTTACTTAAAAGACTGTTGCTACAAAGTATTCAAAATTCAGAAATAGAGGGGGTTTACATTGAAACGGAAGTTTTATTAGATATTCCCACCGTAGCTTTTAGTGTCAATGGTAGTAGTTTTACCGTTGATTATCTGGATATTTTAACTAGCAAAAACCTTGTGAGGGTAAAGGAGGGGGATGAGGGAACTACTCGTTTATATGGAGGACGTTTAAATATTCAGCCCAATGCCTATGGTAATTATACTTTAGTCAATCGAGTTGATATAGAAACCTATTTACGGGGGGTTGTTCCCCATGAAATTGGGCCTAATGCACCTCGGGCGGCCGCAGAAGCACAAACCATTATTGCCCGTACCTATGCCCTGCGCAATACCCGTCGTTTTGAGGCCGATAATTATCAGATGTGTGCTACAACCCATTGTCAGGTATATTATGGATTAGGTCAAACCTCTAATTTATCGGATCGGGCGATCGCCTCTACCCGTGGCTTAGTATTAACCTATGATAATGAATTAGTAGATGCCCTCTACTTTTCTACCTCTGGGGGCATCACCTCCTCCTTTAGCGACACTTGGAATGGGGAAGATAGACCTTATCTACAACCTGTTATTGATGCCCCTAACCCCCTATGGGATTTGGAAAAACAACCCCTCAACCTAGAAGCTAACTTTCAACGTTTTATCTCCCTCGATAGTGGTTTTAATGAAGTAGGACGGCGTTTATTTCGCTGGAATCGTTCCCGTAATTTAAATGATCTTAAAAGTGATTTACGTAAGTATTTAGAACGAATTCGTCATCCCCTCGCTGAATTTGCAACCATCAAAAACATGGAAGTTACTCAACGTTCTATTTCTGGGCGAATATTAGTCATGGAGGTAGAAACGGATTTAGGCATTATCACACTAGAAAAAAATGAGGTAAGGAGCGCCTTTGAACCCCCCGTAAGTACCCTATTTTACCTCGAACCTATCTACACCAGTGATAATCAACTAGATGGTTATCGTTTTATTGGTGGTGGTTTTGGTCATGGAGTTGGTTTAAGTCAATTTGGTAGTTATAGTTTAGCTAACAGGGGTTATTCTGCCCAACAAATTCTCGAATTTTATTACCCATCTGCAACGATTCAACCCCTCAATAATGCCATTGTTTGGTGGCAACAAGCCAATGAGTAAAAGATAATTAGCCATAAAATTTTTGCTCATCTCCCTTACCGATGATTTCCAGCGCACCTTATATCAAGTCCCCTTGATCCCTTACAAATTAGAGTGAAGTTTTAGGTGACTGGTTGTAGGTAGTAGTTTATTAATTGTCCATTGTTAATTGTCAATTGTTTGAAGATACAATCTATTGATAACGAATTCCGAGAACTTGATATTAATTATTCTTGAAAAGACTAAATTTAAACGCTAGTTAAACAAAAAAAGATATAGAATTTTAGAAGACAACTAATATTAAATCCTTAGTCGGATGCTAACCCCCTTATTCTGTCAGTGGCATAATGAATCTCCAGAAGATAGAAAGAATCGTCATCAAAGGGCGATCGCACGGTTAGAGCTACGAAAAAATAGGGTAATTCCCGTATTTGACGAAGCCACACAAATATCAGCCCGAACCCTCAACGCCCCTATCTGTATTCTCGGAATCCTCGATGGGGAAGAATATTGCTTTAAATCAGGATTTGGGGTAGCCAACTTTGGCTTTAACAGTGAACTAATTCGCTCCCGTAAAATAAATAAAGAGGACTCCTTCGCCACTTACGTAATAGACAGCAAAAAACCCCTCAAAATCGAAAATACCATCAAAGATCCTTTTTTTTTCCAAAATATCCTCGTACAACACCATCAAATTAAAGCCTACTTAGGTGTACCCCTCATCACCGCCCAAGGGGATTGTATCGGTTGCTTAGAAGTTTTTGACCTCGAATCCCGTCCTTTTACTCCCGAACAAATAGAATATATCTACCTTACTGCCCGTTGGTGTATGGCAGAATATGAAAGAGACTATCTCATCAATCAAGCCCCACTTCTCAACCAAAACAACGAGCATAACCAATCTGCCCCCCCATCACCAGACAATAAACCCAACCAACCCAATACCTACTCCCTTAACCTCAAAATAAAATTAGTTAATCAACTAATTCAAAAAATATCTCTGCCCCTCACCTCCGTTATCGGTATGTCAAGCGTCCTCAAACAAGGCATCTACGGTAAAATCAACGATAAACAATTAGAATACCTCAACATTGTCTATGATAGTGGTCAAGAAATTACTGCCCTTTTAGACGAAATTATTAGCCTCGGTATCATTCACAAAAACGATAACCTTGAGTTGAGTTTAGTTGACATAGAAATTATTGGTGAACAAATTAGCCAATCCTTACAAATGTCCGCCAAAAATAAACAATGTACCCTCAGACTATCTTTTGAACCGGGGGACAAACTTTGGTATTTAGATAGAGAAAAAGTTCAACAAACAATATATTACCTCGTTACCACCATTATTGAAACCGCAAGACCGGGGGGAAATATTCAGATTCACTTCTCCCATCAATCATCTCAAATCAAAATTAATATTCTGATTAAACATCCATGGTTAGGAGATGGCATACCCTACGAAAAAACCGAAGTCTATCTCCAAGCCATTGAAGAATATTATGATGTTGATCATAACGATACATATCAAGAAGAACTAGAAAACTACAGCTATGACATCATAACCTTACTTTTTAGTTGCTACTTAGCCAAACTACAACAGGGAAATATTCAAATAAAAGGCACTCCAGAATTAGGTTATCGCTTTGAAGTCAATATTCCCACGACTCCCCACTACTTTGAAGCACGTCGATAATTTCAGTGGGAATTGATATACTATGTTAATAGCTTCAGTATATCATCTTCTAATCTTTAGAAAATATTACAGTTTTATCCAAATAGCTAAATACGATTCATCATAGTAATATAAGCGAATTAATTTTAGCCAACCCATTTTAATAGAATATCTCCAATGGCTAACTATAATCTCTCTCTCAATAAAAAAATCATCTCTGGGCAGATGTTAAATAAATTGTGTCATCTCTGGGAAGAAACTGCAAAAAAACAGGGAGATGAGTTTATGTTTATCACTCAGCATAATTTTAGTAAAGCTAAAAAAATAGCTATAAAAAATACTTCTTTTCATAATTTTCGATTAATTATTAACCCTGAATTTCAAGCACTCCTATTAATTGAGAAAGAAATTAATGATTTTTATTCCCAGGTTAATATTAGCTTTTCTACACAAGAAATACTTTTTTTTTATCACCAAATTAAACCTTTTTTTAGTTTACAATGTAATAAAAAAATACAATCATATATTAATAAAATATCTCCAGAAAATAATAGTTATGGAGAAAAATTTATCGTTCAAGTTCTAGAAATTTTTAGTAATCCCCTCGATTTAAAAGAAAGGGGGAAAAGTGCGATCGACAATGATTCTCCCATTGAAAACATTCTACAAAATAGGATCAAACAAGAAGAAATATTACACACATTAACTCAAAAAATACAGGATAATTTAGACCTAAAACCCATCATTCAAAGTACCCTAGATCAAGTTCAAAATTTATTACAGATAGACCGTCTTTTAGTGTATCAAATAAAAGTTCCCTGTCAAAAAAATGGTGAACAAAAGTTAGTGGATACCGTCACTTATGAAACCAAAGCATCAGAAAAAATTAGTTCTTTATTAAATCTTAGGGAAGATGACTGTTTTAAAGACATTAACTACGATCATCAATATCCAGAAGATTTTATACTCATCGTCGATGATGTGGATAACTGTAATTTAGATAGTTATCTAATTGAGGTGATGGAGAAATTAAAAGTTAAGGCAAAAATAGCCCTGCCCATTGTGGTAAAACATAGAACATGGGCTTTATTAATTGCCCATCAATGCGAAAATGTCAGACAATGGCATGATAATGAAATTAAATTTTTAAAGCATATTAGCGAATATTTAGCCGTAGCGGTTTATCAATATGATTATTATCAACAATTAGAACAACAAAAGAAAGCCTTAGAAAAACAAGTAGAAAATAAAGCCAAGCAATTGCAAGATGCTTTAATTTTAGCGGAGGTTGCCCAACAGTCTAAGAGCGAGTTTTTAGGTAGTATTAGCCATGAATTAAGAACCCCTTTGACTTGTATTATTGGTTTATCTGGTACTCTATTACATTGGTCTAAGGATGGTACAAATAATATTTTAACTCCTGAGAAACAAACCAGATATTTGAAGATAATTCAAGATAACGGTAGAAAGTTATTACAGTTAATTAATAATATTCTTGATTTTACGGAAATTGAGTCGGGTAAATATTTATTAAATATAGAGGAAGTCTCCTTAAAAAATATTTCTCAAATGGTATTGCTTTACGGTTTAGAAATTGCCCGTAATAAGGGGGTAATGGTACAAATGGATTATCAAGTTGAGGAGGATGGAGATTTATTTTATGCGGATGGGGAAAGGTTATATCAAATTTTGCTTAATTTGACGGATAATGCCATTAAGTTTACGGGGGCGGGGGGAGAAGTTACTTTGAGGATATGGAGAGAGGGTAATCAGGGGGTTTTTCAGGTGGAGGATACGGGTATTGGTATTTGTGAGGAGCAACTTCCTTTGTTATTTACTAAGTTTCAACAGTTGGAAAATTATCGTACCCGTACTAATCCAGGGACGGGTTTAGGATTGGCATTAACGAAACATTTGGTAGAACTTCATGGGGGTATTATTGAAGTAGAATCTTTGGTGGATAAGGGTTCTAGTTTTACGGTTTATTTACCGAATTCTGATTCTAGTTCTTTGATTAGACAACAAGAAAGGTCAAATTCTTTGGCTACTCAGGAGACTAATAAGACGGTGGTGGTTATTTGTGAGGATGATGAAATTGGGACTTTTTTATGTGAGTTGTTGACGGCGGCGGATTATCAAGTAATTTGGTTGTTGGATGTGACGGATGCGGTTAGTAAGATTGAGGTAATTAATCCTCGGGTAATTATTTTGGAGCAAAATCAGTCTGTTTCTATGAGTTTGGCTATGGAAATTAAGGCTTTGACTAATCCTGATGTGTATTTGATGATTATTCGTGATGAAATTAGTGGGCAGGATTGGGCGCAGTTGTCTAGTTTTGGGGTAGATGAGTATTTATTGAAGCCTTTACAACCAAGAATTTTGTTGAAAAAGATTAATAAGGTGATGGGTTAATATTACCAAGGACTGCCGATGATGGTAAAAGGGGCCCAGTAGAAGGGGTGGGATAAGTCGTCATCACCAAATTCCGTTAGTACGGCGGGTAGGGCTAGATTTCCTCTGGTGCTTCGTAGTTGTCCATTATTGACATATACTTGGTGATTGATCATGGATATTTGAGTATCTCTAAGGGCATCGGATTTTAATAATAGGTCGGTTTTTGTTTGGTAGGATTTTAGATGTTGATAAAATTCACTCATCAGGGCTAAAGTACCTGCATCGCTTACTTGCCAATAGCTACCTAGGGCCGATCGCACCCCGGATTGTACTGCTAAACCCCCAAAACCTAATTGGGCTTGAGCATCACCGATGGCAGTTTCACAGGCACTTAGGGTTAATAAAGATACAGGGGGATTATCCCAGTTTAACTCTCGGATGTCGTTTAGGGTTAAGGGGCGATCGTTTAATTGAATAAATGAATTGGTTGGCTCTCCAGGCTCAAATTTGGCGTGGGTGGCCAGATGAATGATTTCGTAGGGTTGTTGCTCTCTTTGAGCTTTTAAGTTATCTAGGGTAAATAGATTTTCGGTCATTTTGACCCCATTCCAGGGGGCGGGAACTATATTATTAATCTCAAGGGTTACTCCTGGTAGGGGGCTAAGAAATTCAAAGGTAGAAGTACCCATGGCGAGGATTTGCACTTCTTCTTGATTTTTTGGGCTAACATCAAGGTTGGTGAGGGTAAACGAAGGCACAATGGCGATGCTATATTTTTCTACCAAAAAGTTATGCCCGTCATGGAGTGCGGCGAAGGGAATACTTCTGAGTCTAGGCCCTACACAGATGATGAGGGTGTCTATGTTTTCTGCTTCTAATTGGGCTTCTAGGGGTTTGATTATCCACCGATGTAGTTTTTGGGCAGGGGTGAGATAGGCGGTGGAGTTGCGGATACCTAGGGGGGGAAAGGGATTGGTAAGTTGGTTAATATATTCTTTGACGGTGTTATCGATGGTGAGGGCATCGGCTTCTAGGGCAATTCCTCCCATGGGCTGATTTTGGGCGGTAATCATGGCTACTTCTAAGCTATCAGGATATGACCATACCCAAATGGCGGCGGTTTTTTTTTCTGTTTGTTGTTGGAGGTTTTTTAGCTGATTAACTACTTGTTCTATTTCTAGGGTTTTTTCGGTAAAGTTTGTTTTAAAAAAGTCTTGATAATCTTCTTTACAATCTTCATCCATTTTGACCATTTCTTGTACCCAATTGACATTATCACTGGTACGATTCATGGCAAATGCTTGTTGATGATTTATTTTGTTATTTAAAAAAAGTGTTACTAAGTAAGTAACAATAAAGGCGAAAATAAGTATTAATTTTCTTCTTCTAAACATCCTTCTTTTTCTGTTTTAATGGTGGGGGCTTGTTCTAATATTTCTCCAATGGCGATCGCCTCTGGATAGGGATTAACACTTCTGGTAATGCCTCTACTACGTCCGACACGGGAACTATGGGTAAACAATTCTTGTAATACTTGAGGGGGATTATCGTCTTGTTCTAGGGTTAATAATACACTGTCATAGGTGCGATCGCCCCTAGAAATCACCTCATCTTTGCAAACATAGGGTTGTTGGGGTAAATTAACCCTATCCGCCACACAAAGAACATTTTGATTATTAACACGACCATGGGTAACATAAACTAAACTACCTTCATCAGAATGAACCTGAAATCTATCAGTAACCGCTTGACAACGTCTTTGGGGAGTCCAATTATTGCCCAAAAAATAATCACTTTTCCACTCAATTAATTGAATAGTACCTCTTCTGGTGATCACCCTTGTGACGGGGGTGTCTCCATCCATTACACACTCATATTTATTTCCCGTAGTTTGACCATGGGTTTGCGGTGTAGAAAATAGTAAACTAGATACTACAAAACCGACTAAAACTGATATTTTATTCATAGGAATAAGTAAAAAAACTATAACAAAAAAATAACAATATAAAAAAACTAATAAACAAAAAAATAGAACTTATTATTAAACCCAATTCATTAACTTCTACTTGGGTAAATAAAGATCAATTATCCGTAACTTTTACATACCATTAGAAAAGATCTTAACACAACAAAATCTTAAGCATTACTTTTTTAAACTTTTATAAATAAAATCTTTATTTTTGAGAACAAAATTAATTAAAATATGAACAAATAAAATAAAAGGAATAAAATTGATATGTTGGCGAGGGTATGGAGTGCCACGGTGGTAGGCGTTGATGCCATCAAAGTCGGAGTCGAAGTAGATGTTTCAGGGGGATTACCAAAAACCACCATAGTGGGCTTACCTGATATGGCGGTACAAGAATCGAGAGAAAGAGTCAAAGCCGCCATCAAAAACTCAGGATTTGCCTTTCCCATGCGTAAAGTAACCATCAACCTCACCCCTGCCGACTTAAGAAAAGAAGGGCCTAGCTTTGATTTACCCATTAGTATTGGTATTTTAGCTGCTTCCGAACAAATTGATCCTCTCCTATTAGGAGATTACCTTTTTTTGGGGGAAATGTCCTTAGATGGCAGTTTACGACCCATTGCGGGGGTTTTACCCATGACCGCCGTCGCCCTTAAGTTGGGCTTTAAAGGAATTGTTTTACCCAAGGAAAATGCCCAAGAAGCCTCGGTGGTGAAAGGTTTGGATGTCTATGGTTTACGAAACTTGAATGAAGTGGCTAAATTTTTACAAGAGCCTGAAAAATTTAATCCGACAAAAGTAGATATAGGGGAAAATTTTGAACCTCTTTTTGCCTTGATGGATAATTTAAAAGATGTAAAAGGGCAAAATCACGCCCGTAGAGCTTTGGAAATTGCCGCAGCGGGGGGACATAATTTAATTTTTGTGGGGCCTCCTGGCTCGGGAAAAACCATGTTGGCAAGGCGCTTACCGAGCATTTTACCTCCCCTTAGCTTCGGGGAAGCGTTGGAAGTTTCACAGGTGTATTCCGTGGCAGGATTATTAAAAAATAGTGGTTCTTTGGTGCGATCGCGCCCTTTCCGTAGTCCTCACCATTCCGCCAGTGGAGCATCATTGGTGGGGGGTGGTAGCTATCCTAAACCGGGAGAAATTTCTTTATCCCATCATGGGGTATTATTTCTCGATGAGTTGACGGAGTTTAAAAGGAGTGTATTGGAATTTTTACGACAACCCCTAGAAGATGGTTTTGTAACCATTTCCCGCGCCCGTCAGTCGGTGGAATTTCCTGCCCAGTTTACCCTTGTTGCTAGTACCAATCCTTGTCCCTGCGGTTATTATGGAGATTCGATTCAACCCTGTAGTTGTTCCCCCCGTCAAAGGGAGCAATATTGGGCGAAGTTGTCTGGCCCTTTGCTTGATAGAATTGATTTACAGGTGGTGGTTAGTCGTCTTAAGCCTGAAGAAATGACGAGTCAGCCCCAAGGGGAAAATTCTGAATCCGTGAGGGAGAGGGTAAAAAAAGCCCGTGCGATCGCCCAGGAGCGCTTCCAGAATGACCCCAAAATTAGCAGTAATGCTCAAATGCAGTCAAAACATCTACGGGAATATTGTGCATTGGATGAAACCTGCCGTACTCTTTTAGAAAATGCCATCCGTAAACTAGGGCTGTCGGCACGGGCAATGGATCGTATTTTAAAGGTATCACGCACCATCGCCGACTTAGCAGGAGATAGCCATTTACAAAGTTATCACCTTGCCGAAGCCATTCAATATCGCACCATCGACAGGATGCAATAATATCAAATCCCCTTGATTACTTACAAATTAGAGTGAGGTTTTAGGTGACAGGTGATGGGGAGTATGGGAGATAGGGAGTATGGGAGATGGGGAGTATGGGAGATGGGGGATATTAGATCATTTACTATCAATTGTTAATTATTTGCATCTTTACAAGACTATAAATTGTATCCCCAATTCAGATTATCATAAGTCAATTTGTTGAACGATAAACTGTTAGTCTTGTAATTCATTGCAAGGCGAGTGATGATATATTTTCTGGCTTTATATAAAAGATTAACAACCCGAAAAATCAATTACCCTCGTTAAAACCTCTTGCGCCCCTGCATCAAGCATTTTTTTACTGTAACCAGCAATTAAACTTTCATGGTGATGAATATGGGGAGGTAAAACGGCGATCGCCCTAAAATCATCATCAGGTTTAACAGACTTAGCCCGAGTAATAGTCATCATATCAGCCACCGTATCACCCAAATAAAGCACAGGTAACGACTCCCGAATATTATTTCTCTGTTTAATAGATTCTACCGCCATAAACAACCCCGTAGGATCAGGCTTTCCAGGAGCATCCTCCATGGCTACCAACACAGGGTTTTTTAATCCTAAACGACGAGTTAGAATATATTCCGCCGAACCCCTGGTTGCCCCACTAAAAAAACCCCAAAAATAACCATTATCCGTTAAACCTTGAAAAAAATCTCCGTCCACCAACAAAGGCTCTTGAGTAATATAACCATCCCAAGTATCAGCATTTTGAGGATCTCTACCACGGTAACGACATTGGAAAAAATGAACAATTTCCCCATAAGAATAATTTACCTGTGAACGAGGCGTACCCACCCCCTCATAATAGCGATAAATTAACTCCTGAGAACCTTCCCAATCATTATTCCATACTCCTTCTCCCTTAAGGTTATCAATCTCCTCCATATTAGGGCGATGATTTCCCCCCGTAAAATGTTCCACCGTATCAGCTAACGCCCGACGATAGGAATTAGTAACATCACGAATTACCCCATCAATATCAAAAACTACAATCGCGCTCATAGAAAATAATTACCTAAAAACTTAAGTGAGTCAGTATCTAATTTAGGTTATAATATACTATTGTCCAAAATTGTTACTATATATAAAATTATTATTTGGAGGTTTAATTGGAAGCTACAGTAGAAACCTTAGAAACAAACATTGACGGTCGCTTTGTATTAAAAGTCGTTTGGTTAGACAAGGATGTTGCCTTAGCGGTAGATTATGTGATCAGTAAAGGTACAAGCCCCCTAACTCCCTATTACTTCTGGCCTCGTAGCGATGCTTGGCAAGACTTGAAAGACGAGTTAGACAAGAAAAATTGGATCACTGATACCGAAAAAATTGAGTTATTAAACCAAGCTACCGAAATTATTAATTTCTGGCAAGAAAAAGGTAGAGTTACCTCTATGGCACAGGCTCAAGAAAAGTTTCCAGGGGTCGTTTTTTCTGGCACAAACTAATTTTTTATGAGAGGGGGTAAAATTTACATAATTATCCCTTCAAAAAGTTTTATTTTTTATAAATGATTGATAGAGAAGCAAATCGTCCCTCATGGGATGAATATTTTATGTTGATGGCTAAATTAGCCGCCACTCGTTCCACTTGTTTAGCCTTTCCTGTGGGGGCAGTAATTGTCAAAAACCGTCAGGTATTAGCCACGGGTTATAATGGTTCTCCCTCTGGTTCGGTACATTGTACCGCCCAAGGCTTTTGTTATGAAGGTTTAAGTAGTTGTGATGCTAGTAAAGATTTACCTTCTCGAGCAGTTCATGCAGAAGCAAATGCTATCGCCCTTGCCGCCCGTCATGGTATCTCCACCGAAGGTGCAACCATTTATGTTACTCTCGAACCCTGTATTTCTTGTCTAAAATTAATTATTTCCGCAGGTATTAAGGAAGTTTTTTACGAAACCGATTTTAATAAGGGCGATCGCCTCACCGTTAGAGATTATTATGTACAAGATGGTTTAGTAAAACTCCATAAAATGGTTATTCGGGATGGTGTGGCCATCAAAAGCGGAGAATTTTTAACCAATCCCGTTTCTAGGCCTCAAACTACAACTGAGATAACAAATTCTGAGTCATAGAAGTAGGGTTATCTCCCTGCATAATAGCCCGAACCACAGCCACACGACTAGCCCCCGCCTTTACCACATCCCCCACATTGGTTTCATCAATGCCCCCAATGGCAAACCAAGGTACAGTGGCATTAGCCTGAGCATAACGGACATATTCCAATCCCGCCGCCTTCTTTCCAGCCTTAGTAGGGGTTTCATAAACAGGACCTACCCCAATATAATCAACCCCTTCTGCCAAGGCCTTAGCCATTTCTTGGGGATTTGTGGTGGACTTACCGATAATTTTATTACTCCCTAACATTTGCCTAGCCAAACCAACAGGCATATCCGTTTGTCCTAAATGTACCCCATCCGCATTCACCGCAAGGGCGATGTCAGGGCGATCGTTAACAATAAACAAAGCCCCATATTGATGACATAACTGCCTTAACTTATAAGCCTCCTTCAGCTTTACCAAATCATCCTGATTTTTATGACGATATTGAACTATTTTTAAACCCCCCTTCAAAGCCAACTCAATCACCCCAAAAAAATTATCCACAGGCATCGTCACCAAATACAAACTCACCCTATTCAATAACTCCTGCCAAGACTTACCAATTAACTTACTCTCCAAACCATAAACTTGATAACGTAATTGTTTCATCCCTGTGGCAAACTCGCCATTATATAGCTTTCCATACTCCTCCAATACCCTCAAAGCCTCCTGCACACGACAAAAATTCGCCTGTAACAAAGCCTCCAAACTCTCCCTCTCCTCCTCTTGAGGATGGGTTAATTGAGTACCAGGATCATTAGGAGTATCCCTAGAAGTACGTAAATCATCACTGTGCCAACCCCCTAACTCCTGACGCATATCCTTACACACAGAAGCACTCTCACCATCATTTAAACCAAAGCGACACCATTCCTCAACAATTCTCAACCCCTCCCTTGCCCTATCTAAATTAGCATCCAAAATGCGATATATAGCAGTTTTTTGATTAATCATAATAATAATTTTTAAAAAGACAAATATATAGTTACTTAACTGAGCATAGGAAGTCAATCACATACCATTACTCTAGCCACCGTATTAACAATATTATCTGTCGTTTCCCTCAAAATAACAGCCCCCTCAGAAGATTGATTCACCATTACACTAACAATCAAATCAGGATAACTTTCCATTTCCAGATAACCAGAAAGAGCCGTAACCCCCGTTAGAGTACCTGTTTTTGCCAAAAAACGTTCCCCCCCTAAACTATCCTGAAAACGGTTTCTAAGAGTACCATCTACCCCCGCCATAGGTAAAGATTGGCGAAAAAAACTCTGATATGGACTATTTATCATTCCTTCTAAGGTAGCAACCATCGCCGAAGGAGTTACCAAATTTTGTCGAGAAAGCCCAGAACCATCCCGAAGATTATAGGTTTCCCCATTCACATTGATAGTGGTCAAAATTTCCCGTTGAACATCAAACTCACTTTTATTCTCCTCTCTTAATTGTCTTAATAATATTTCAGCAAATAAATTATTACTATCCTTATTCGTCGTGTTGATTATATCTGATAAATAATGGGATTTAATTTCTATCAATGGTTGAGCTAAATTCACATTATCATCACTAACCACTTGAGTGCGAGAAACTAAAATATCTTCATTTTGTAAAACCCGTTGGAAACTATCCAAAAAATATTGATGGGGATTCGGTATAGATAACCACCACTGACGAGATTCTTGATTTAACCCTAATTCCCCTGTAACTTCTATGGTTGATTCACGCCAATTAGGAACTAACCTAACATTGTTATCCTCAGGATTATTAGTAGTAAGAACATTATTAATAACCCTCCACTGTTTTCCTGCTACATGATCCGACCATTCAATTATCGCAGGTTGATTAATATCTTCCCCTCGCAGACTAACAGTAACAGTATTTTCATTAAGAATAATATCACTTACAGGGGGAGCATAATAGTAAGGTAAATCTGAGTTTTCCCATGTACCATTAATCATCTCACTAAAAGAGGCATCATCTTTAACAATCAACTGATTAATACTATCAATTCCCCTTTCCTTTAGGTGTTCCGCAACTTCTTCTAACTTAGTAGTGGTCATGGTAGGATCTCCACTACCAACTATGATTAAACTATCTATACGAGGCATTTCCCCCGTGTAATAAACAGGGGTAGAAATTTGATAATTCGTACCTAATTTCAGCAAAGCCGCAGCGGTGGTTAACACCTTGGTATTAGATGCAGGGATAAAATATTTTTCACTATTTAACTCATAAAGAATATTTTCCGAGTTAGGTTCTTTAACCAAAATACCCCAAGTAGCTCTTTTCTGGAGCGGATTTTCTAAAATAGTGTCGATATGTTGCCCTAAATCTTGCTCACATATTTTGTTGTTATTTTGTGCTTGTGCAGGGTATTCGGCAAGGGGGTTAAGAATAAAAAAAAGGGAAAAAACAACTTTTAAACTGATTTTTAACATGATTTTGTTCTCAGATTAATCAAATCAATATAATACTTAAATAACGGAGACCATTGCTAAATCAGAAATTACCACATCAGCACTTTTTAGGTGATGGGCTTGGGGATTATTCCAACAAATGCCTATTACTCCCGCCGCTCCTGCGTTTTTTGCCATGGCAATATCTCCTTGAGAATCTCCTATCATTAGGGTATTTTCTGGACGAACATTCATTTTTTCACAGGCTTGAAGGAATAGACGGGGATCTGGTTTTGATAACCCGCTATCGACCCCCATGATAAGATCGATATAAGAACTTAGTTGATGGTTGTTAACAAATTCAGCAACTCCTTGGGTGCTATCGGCGGAGAGAATACCAAGGGGTAATCCAGCTTCCGATAGGGTTTCTAAAACTTCGAGACTTCCTGCAAATAAAGGAGATGTATTTCCTCGATTCGGTAGGGCTTTATCGGCTTCATCAAAACTATGTCGGGCAATGGTTAAGGATTCAAACCAACTTCTACCAGTTTCAGCGATATATCCTGCGGAGACAATCAGGTTTTCATGATGACTACCTACCGCCATTAATCCTGTGGGGTTGAGGTAGTCTCTTTCGACACCATAGGCCATGAGTAAAGGTTCTGCGGTGCCTGGTATTTGAGCATCAATTATTCTGGCACGTTTGAAGGCTAATTCCCTAAGAAAACTTTCAGAATCGGCCAAAGTACCATCTTTATCAAAGATTATGGCTTCTATGTTGGTAAATTGTTTGCCTTGACAGATAATTGTTCTCATTTTGCTTGAAAATACTATGGTTGTAAGGATTCAGGGTTGATGGTTTTGGATAGATTCACATGGGATAAATTAGCCCATCGCAAATCGGTTTGATGGAGTGTGGCATAATCCAAGTTAGCACAGACTAAATAAGCCTTACTAAGATGGGTGTTGACTAATTGGGCGTGGCTAAGGTTAGTTTTGTAGAGATATGCTCCGATAAGCTCGGTTTCATAGAGATTGGCATGGCTCAAATCTGATTCGTTAAGGGTACAGCAAATCATATTTGCTTCGCTCAGGTTGGCTCTATTTAATTTTGCTTGAATGATGTAGGATTCTCTTAGGTTAGCTAGTCTTAGGTTAACTCCAATGAGGTTACATTGGCTTAGATTTGCTCCTCTTAGGTCTGCAAATCGAAGGTTACTACCGATTAGGTTAGCGTTGGTTAGGTTACAGTTGCTCAGGTTAGCTTTTTCAAGATTAATGTTACTTAAGTTGATGCCTGAAAGGTCGATTTGCTCGTTTTTTTGGGGGTCAAATTTTCTTAGTTGATTCCATTTATCTATGTCTCTTGTTAAGAGTTTCCAACTGATTTCTTTACTCATGATCAAAGATGTCGATAAATAATAGGGTTTTGTTATATGTATGGATTATAGTTTGATTTTTTTTGATGGTAATGGTGTTATTTTTGTGATGATTTATTAATTATTCTTGAATGTTTTTCAAACTTCCTCTCCCACCGATAGACTCAATGGCGGTAAGGGCGGCGGCGGCTCCTGCTTTTATATCTCTTTCAGCGCCCCCTAGATATAGTCTGCCAAAACTACCGACGGCTTGAACGGTAAGAATATTAATCAGGGCCGCTTTTTCGGCTTCATTGGCGGCAAGGGCGGCATAGGCGGCGGGTTGTACTTCGAGGACGTAGAGGGTTTCCCCTGCTAGAAGCATTTGTCCTCTACGATTACGATTAATGATTTGAGCTTGATAGGGGTCAATGTTACGAATAATTTGGCTCGAGACGACTTTTGGTTTGATAGAATCTTCTTTATTTACTCCTAAAGCATCTAGGATTGCTCTCCCGGCGGCTTTGGTTTCTCCTTGGTTGGTGGAGTGAATTTCTAATAAACCATATAATCTTTCTACGAATTGAACCCCCGGGCGCACCACTGCAGATTTAAGGGCTACATCGGTAATGCGATTTATTTCTATGCCGGGGGATATTTCTATCCATAGGGAAGCGTCTCCGGGGAGGGGCAAGAATCCGAGGGCGACAGTGCCAATATACGCAGCGTGTTGAGGTTGTAAACGATCTAAATATACATAACTACGTAATTCGACACCCATTTTTTCCTTCTACTGTTGTGCTAGTAAGTCAACACTGACCAATTATACAGGACTTTGAGACTCTGTGAGCAAGTAATGGGGATTGGGCATTGCTAACTTTGTGTTTGGCTGAGATAGCGATCTAATTCTTCACTGGGATTACCGTGGATTGCTTCAATTTGTTGGATACAACAATCCATGGCAAATTCGTTAAATTCTTCTGGTTCGATGGCAAACATTTTTGTAAAGGTTGCTGGGGTGACTCGACAAAAACTGGGTCTATCTTCATAAATGTTACATTTTCTGGTGTCATGGTTATAGTTGATACACCAACCATTTTCCCCTACCATGCTCAGGTATAGTTGCAGATTTTCGGGGGTTAAATAGGATTCTAAATCGGGGCGATCGCCCGGCTCTAAGTTACAACAAGCACCACAACCTTCTATACAACGCCATGTACCCATAAAAATACCTCTTAACAAAACTTAATAGATTTTCCTCAATTTAGCATTATCGAGGGCAACCTTTCCTAGTATGATATATTTTGTCAGTATAAAAAATAAAAACTGCTAATCAAGCCATCAAAAAAGTATTAAGACCTCACAGAGTAAGAGATCCCATCACATTTATCATAGTGAGGGATTATGGTTTAATACCAAAAAGGCGAAATCAGCGTCATAAATAATAATTTAACTATTTAGGAGCAAATATGGACTTTATCACAAACTTTTTTAGTAATGTAAACTTTGAAGTAATTTTACAGTTAACCTCCGTTAGTTTAATCCTCATCGCAGGACCTGTAATTGTTTTTATTCTCTATGCCCTAAGAGGAGACCTATAAAAGCCCCATCATTCAGCTTTCAGTCATCCCACTGATGGCTGAATAAAAATATCGTCTTTGCTAAGATAAAACCGTACAAAACAATTAACTACAACTCATGTTTGATCGTCGCTCTAGTGGAATATTACTCCATCCCACATCCTTACCTAGTGCTTACGGTATAGGAGACTTAGGAGGAGGAGCTTATGGATTTGTCGATTTCCTTCATAGCAGTGATCAACAAGTATGGCAGATTTTACCCCTAGGGCCAACGGGAAGCGGTAACTCCCCCTACTTATCCTATTCAGCCTTAGCAGGTAACCCCCTCCTAATCAGTCTTGATATTCTATTCGGGGACGGTTTATTAACAGAGGAAGACATCAACCAAGCTAAGGAAAAATTTGAGAAAGTTGACCCCTCAAGAATCAATTTTCAGTTAGTGATTGAAACTAAATTCCCCTTGCTCAGAAAAGCCTTTGATACTTTTCAGGAAACACCAGAGGACGAATATAAGCAAGAATTTGATCAATTTTGCCATGACTATAGTTATTGGTTAGAAAACTACTCCCTTTTTATGGCTCTCAAAGAATACCACCATGGTGCAGCGTGGTTTCAGTGGGATCAAGACATTGCCAAAAGAGAACCCGAAGCCATCCATAAATGGCAATTAAAGCTAGGGGATGAAATGTTCTACCACAAGTTTTTGCAGTTTAGCTTTTTCCGCCAATGGTGTAATTTAAAAAACTATGCCAATGAAAGGGGAATCCAGATTTTTGGTGATATTCCCATTTATGTCGCCCATGATAGTGTAGATGTCTGGGCAAATCAAGGCATCTTCCGTCTCGATGAGGAAACGGGGGCAGCTGCATCTATGGCGGGAGTACCGCCCGATTATTTTAGTGAAACTGGTCAATTATGGGGTAATCCTGTTTACGATTGGGAAGCCTTGGAAAAAACTAACTTTGCTTGGTGGGTACAAAGAATTAAGGGGATGTTGCAATATGTGGATATAATGCGCATCGATCATTTTCGGGGTTTTGAGTCTTTTTGGGCTGTGCCTCAGGGGGAAACCACGGCGATGAATGGGGAATGGGTAAAGGCTCTAGGGGATGAATTTTTTACTATTTTGGAAAAAGAGCTGGGTATATTACCCATTGTGGCCGAAGATTTGGGAGTGATTACCCCTGAAGTGGAGGCGTTGCGGGACAAGTTTAGCTTTCCTGGGATGAAGGTACTTCATTTTGCTTTTGATTCCGATCGCGCCAATGGTTTCTTACCGTACAATTATGATAATCGCAATTGTGTGGTTTATACGGGTACTCACGATAATGATACAACGGTGGGTTGGTTTGAAAAGCGTTCTTTTGAGGAGCGTAATCGTGTGGTGGACTATCTTGGTTCAATTTGTAAGGAAGGAATCCATTGGAGTTTGATTCGTTTAGCCCTTGGTTCGGTGGCTAATATGGCGGTTTTTCCTGTGCAGGATTTATTGGGGTTAGGTAGTAATTCTAAGATGAATACCCCTGGTACAGTGCAGGATAATTGGAGTTGGCGTTATCAGGATCATGATTTAACCGAAGATGTGGGGCAACATCTCCAGTATCTAACTTATCTTTATGGACGCCAACCGATTAATGATTAGGGGTTTTTGTGAACTCTAATAATGGTCCTACGGGTACAATACCTGTGGGATTGATGGTGGGGTGACTTTGGTAATAGTGTTTTTTGATATGGTCAAAGTCAACGGTTTCGGCTATGCCTTCGATGGTATAAAGGTTGTTTAAATAGCGGGAAAGATGGGAGTAGTCGGCGATACGCCGTAGATTACATTTAAAATGTCCCACATATACGGCATCGAAACGAATTAGGGTGGTAAATAGTCTCCAGTCTGCTTCGGTGATTTGATTTCCCGTTAGATATGTTTTTTGAGATAGGATCGTTTCTAGCCAATCTAGGGTTTCAAAGAGGGGTGTTAAGGCTTCTTCGTAGGCGGATTGGGTGGTAGCAAAACCACATTTATAAACCCCGTTGTTGATGTTGTGGTAAATGCGATCGTTGAGTTGATCAATTTGGCTTCTTAAATGGGGAGGGTAATAATCCCCTTTTTTTGCACCAATACCGTCAAAGGCATTATTAAAAATGCGAATAATTTCCGATGATTCGTTATTAACAATGGTATTAGTTTTTTTATCCCATAAAATTGGCACAGTGACTCTCCCTGTGTATTGTGCGTCGGCATGGGTATAAATTTGATGGAGATATTGGGCATGAAATATGGGATCAGCAATAACCCCTGGGGCGGGGGCAAATGTCCAGCCTTGTTCGCCCATGTACCAGTTAACGATGGAAATAGGGATAATTTCTTCTAATCCTTTTAGTTTGCGAAAAATAAGGGTACGGTGGGCCCAAGGACAAGCTAAGGATATGTAAAGATGATAACGTCCTAATTCGGGTTTAAATCCTCCTTTTCCTGTGATACCTGGCTCACCATCGGGGGTAATCCAGTTACGAAATGCCGATGCTTGGCGGATAAATTTTCCTTGGTTTTTATCGGTGTCGTACCATTTATTCTGCCAGACACCGTCAATTAATAGTCCCATGGTTAATTATATGATTGGTTTGTATTTCTAGTTTTGTTGTAGCAGTTTTGAGGAAGAAAAAAACCAGATTATGAAATCTTTAAGAAGTCTTAATCTGGCGAATATTTGATGGATATTGATGATGGCTAGTTGTTAGCCTGTGACGATGTATTCTCTGACGCTTCCTCGTTTTTTGCGTAGATGGGCTAGGGCTTGTTGTTCTAGTTGACGAACTCTTTCTCTACTAATACCCATTCTTTGACCAATTTTGGCTAGGGATAATTCTTTACCGTCTTCTAAGCCAAAGCGTAGTCTTACTACTTCTTGTTGTTGGGTGGTTAATTCCCCTAGAAGTTTGTGTAAGTCTTGACGCATGAGTTCTTGGGTTATATATTTGTCGGGGGATAATCCTTCATCTTCTAGGAGTTCGGATAATTCAGTATCTTGGTTATCTCCCACTTTTACATCGAGGGAGATGGGTTGACGGGCGATGCTGAAGTATTCTCTGATTTGGGAAGGTTCTAAGTCTAGGGCGTTAGCTATTTCACTTTGGTTGGGGCTTCTGCCTAGTTTTTGAGATAATTCCCGTTGGGTTTTTTTGATTTTATTTAGTTTTTCTGTGATGTGTATTGGTAAACGGATTGTTCTGGCTTGTTGTGCGATCGCCCTTGTGATAGCCTGACGAATCCACCAGTAAGCATAGGTAGAGAATTTAAAACCTTTGGTGGGGTCAAATTTTTCGACACCCCTTTCTAAACCGAGACTACCTTCTTGAATCAAGTCCAAAAACTCCATGTTTCTTTTTTGGTACTTCTTGGCGATCGCCACTACAAGACGTAAATTCGCCTCAATCATTTTCTGCTTAGCACGTTTACCCTGATGGATAAGTTTCCTTAACTCCGCAGGACTTTTTTCCACAGCCTCTGCCCACTCCTCTAAAGTTGGTTCATGGTCCAATTTTTCGGCTAGTTCTTCTTTCTGGGCATACAAAGACATCATTTCCTGTACTTGCTTCCCAAAAACAATTTCTTGCTCATGACTCAGAAGGGGGACTTTTCCGATTTCTTGTAAATAGGTACGCACCATATCTACAGTATTAACTTTTTTCTTGTCCATTCCGTTTAATTTGGCAGTGGGCATAGGGCTTATCTTCTCCTAACTTCAATCGCAATTTTTTGTGATAGGATTGTTATCATGAAACATATCCTTTTACATTTCTGGAGTTCGTTAATGAATCTCCACAATGTGTCTATTTTTTATAATACTGTTTCTATAGACTCCAATTTGTTAAAAAAAGTTCACTATTGTAAATTTCTTTCTTTAAATTTCCCTAATTAGGCATTGAGGACTAAAAAAGGTTTACAAAAATATAACAATTTGTTAACGACTACTTTATATGATGACTCATTTTGAGTTATTATGAAAGGTTTTTTAATTGAGTAATTACCGAACGTACATTTTCGGTTCTCTTTTCTTCCTCTTTTTATTTTTCCCTTTTTGGAGATAAATCCATCATGGATAAATGTTTGATCTAGGCTGGTTTCTAATCAATCATTGAAAATAGTAAAAGTCCCCATAGATTTGTAGCTCAGAAAATAAATGTCAGTGGGGGTTTGAGAGTGATAGAATAACTATAATAGAGAGTTAGTGAGGTAGTTGCAAGTTAGGGTTTTCCTGTGAACCTAACTTGAGGAAAGTCCGGACTTCCTAAAGATCAGACTTGCTGGGTAACGCCCAGTGCGTGTGAACGTGAGGATAGTGCCACAGAAACATACCGCCTTTTGATTAAGGTAAGGGTGCAAAGGTGCGGTAAGAGCGCACCAGCAGTATCGAGAGGTACTGGCTCGGTAAACCCCGGTTGGAAGCAAGGTCGGAGGAATGAGGGTTGGTCTTTTTCCTATTCCGTTTCTGGTGTACCGCTTGAGGTGTTTGGTAACAAACATCCTAGATAGATAACTACCCTCTATGATAAATAATATTATAGAGAACAGAATCCGGCTTATGTCTAACTCTCTTTTTTTTTTAATTTACTTGAAAAATAAAAGTTACTTTATCTTCTTTACCGAGGGCGATGCGATCGCCATTACTCAAACAATGACGATTACCCCTTGCCAAAGGAACATGATTAACATAAGTACCATTGGCGCTACCAGTATCTTCCAGGAAATAAGAGCCATTTTCCTGACGGATATCGGCATGAATACGGGAAACAATTTGCGAGTTAGGAAAACCCGACACATCAATATCAGGAGGCACAGTTTCATTAGCCTTCCCTAAGTGAATCACAGGTAAATCAGAGGCTAATTCAATGGTAGTATTAGTTTGTACATGGAGCAAACTCGCCGAGGGCATCTGTAAAAAGGTTTCTTGTTTAATGGAAGTTTCAGCCCTAGTGGCGGCCGAAGGAGTTTGATAACTAGCCTCTTCCATATTTATATCATTTATGTTGACATCATCAGTCCCCACCGAGTTTGTCAGACTAAAGCCACACTCCCCACAAAAAGTAGCATTAGGAGGCACATCGGCCTTACAATTCGGGCATTGTGTCGTTACAGCCCCTTCTCCTAGGGGGGTAAAACAAAGTTCGCAAACTGTCGCCCCGTCAGGATTTTCATATTGACAATTAGGACAAGTAATCATTGTTTAAAAAGTAACTAGATTATTATAATTTGATTTTATTTATCCCATTTTACCCTTACTTACCAACCCTAGAAGAAAAGAATCTTTAAGAAAATTTACGAATTAAATAAAGGGAAAATGTATCAATTTTCGATGGTTTGTTGCATTGCCCGTAGGTGTTGTAAATGTTTATTTTGTTGCTCAATTTGGATAGATAAGGAATTACACACCAAATCACACAATTCAAAAACAAAAGCATTGGATATTTTATAGTAAACATTAATACCTTTTTGAGTACGGGTAACCACCCCAGCCCCCGCTAGAATTTTCAGGTGTTTAGATACATTGGCTTGTCCTAATTCTGTAATATCAATGATTTCAGAAACATTTTTTTCGCCACTACGTAAAGCACAGACAATATTTAAACGACTACTTTCGGATAACACTTTGAAAAAGTCAGCCACCAAACCCAATGCAGAAGGAGACATTTTCGCCATTAAACATTCTGAGGCAACAACGGCGGAGGTTTTTTCTTCGGTTAAATTACTCATATTCTTAATTAGATTTAATATATTAATTATTCGCTAAACTCTCATCTTAGGCGCTCAAAAAGATTCTGACCATCAAGTTATGAAAGATATGCATGGTTAGAATACTATATTATTATACAGTAAATTAATAGCCCCGTAAGTATAATTACAAATAAGCCATTTAACCAGTCTCCCCAACGGACATAGGGAGTTTGAGTTTGACGGCGGTATATATCGCCCTTATAAGTTTGATATTGATTAATATCAGAGCGCCAAATGGTGTTACCATGGGGGTCAACAATTCCTGAATATCCTGTGTTGGTAGCCCTTGCCATCCATCGATCATTTTCAATGGCTCTCATTACGTCTTGGGCATGGTGCTGAGAGGGCATAGCTTGGCTGTAATGGGCGTTGTTGGATGATGTAATGATAAATTGCCCTCCTTGGTTGGTTTGCGCTCTGAAATGCTCTCCATAGGCTGATTCGTAACAAATACCCACAATGGCTTTTCCAAAAGGGGTTATGAAGGTTTGATGTTTTTCTCCTGCTATGAGGTGAGCATCAAGGGGGGATAGGCGGTTGATAAACTTACCTAAGATGTTGCCTAGGGGTATATATTCTCCTAGGGGTACGAGTTTAATTTTATCATATTGTTGATTGTTGTTTTGGGGTGGATCAATCAAAAAGAGGCTATTAGTGAAGTTGTTTTCTTTTTTGCCGAATGCTCCTAAAATCAGGGGGGTATTTTGTTTTAAGATGGTCGAATATAGGTTGGTTTTAGTTTTTATATCGTTTAAGTATAGGGGGATGGCTGTTTCGGGGGTGATTATTAAATCTACTCCTTCTTGGCTTAATGTTTCGTAGCTTTTTGTGTAACGGGCGATCGCCCTTGCTACCCCAGATTCATATAATTTGATAGTATTAGGTATATTGCCTTGAATTATGCCAACTTTAACAATTTCATTAGGATTATTAAAGATAGGTTGAACATACCAAAAATAACCTATACCATGAAATAATATTAATAAAAAAAATCCTAAAGGTATAGATAAATATTTTTTTTTGTCATCCTTGAAAAAAGAAATATACCTATATTTACTTCCTTTAAAAGCTATACATCCTTCAGCTAATAAACTATTAACCAATATTAACAACGAAGTTACTATAGTGATTCCCGATAGCTTTAAAAACTGTAAAATAGATAAATTATAAGGACTTTGACTATAAGAAATTGATGACCACCATAAGGGCGAAAAACTCCAAACTTTTTCCAATAAACACCATATCATTATCCCTAGAAGTATTTTCCAAAATAGATAAATAGAAGATTTTTTTACGCTACTTAAATAAACAATAAATCCATAAAATATAGCTCCCCAACTAACAACTAATCCAGCACCCCAAAAAGTAATAAAAATCCAAGCAAATAAAGCAATTAAAATACTATTAAACCAACTCACCCCCATCCAAGTCATGGGATGAATTCCCGTAATCCAAAATAAAGCTAAACCATGATAACCACAACCCCAAGCAAAACAAGAAAGCAAGGTTTCCGACAACGACTCTTTTTTTATCCCCATCCAGAGGGGTATCATTGCTACCCAACCTAAAAACCAAAAATTTGTTGGGGCAACAGTTAAACCCATTAAAATACCACCGAAAAAAGAAAATAAAATACTCACAGTTGATGGGTGACTAAGTTACATTAATTAATTTTTATTTCTGACAAAAGTATCATTATCCCTAATGTTGATGATAGACAATTAAGGATTAAAAGTTAATTGAGATAATTTGACGATTAATTATTAGTAGAAACAGAATACTGGGCAGGATTTAACCACCGTGATACCTCTTTTTCTAGGCTGTAAATATCCTTAGAAAAACTTTGTTTCACCCATTGCCCAATGGCATCTAAAGGGGTAAAAACTTCACCGACTTCCCATTCAATATCTTGGGCTAGGGGGGTAAGATGATTTCCTTGTAGGGTTAGGGTAGAAATCATATTGGGAAAAAGATTTGTCAAAATCGGTTGTAATGTTAAAGTTTGATCAATGTTATCGTTGCTAAACTTAATTAATAGGTTACGGCGGGTTGTATAGTTTTCTTTGATAATATCTTTTGTTTCTTCAGGGGAAGGGGTAAATTCAAATTGTAGGTTAGGATCTATTTTCCAATTATTTTTTATATTATCGGTAATGGATGGGATAATTTGATCCATGAAAGGAATTGCTTTTTGTAAAGGATAATTATTAAAAGAAATCAGAATATTTCCGGCCCTTTCTACTTCAAATAAACTGCCAATTAATAAATGAAGTTTACAACCCATACTATGCCCCATACCATAAATCGGTAAATATTTTACGTCTAGGCCTGTGTTATTATCTAATTTTTGTAACAGATTTTCAAATTTATTTAATACATATAATGCGATATTTTTATGATCTAATGTATTAATAAAAGGAGTGGCTATGATTAAGTAACCTTGATATGCTAGTCTTTCTAATAACCAACGATAGGTTACATGGGGGGCGGTTGCCACAAAAGCACCACCGAGAAAGTGGATAATACCAATGGGTTGAGAAGGGGCTAATACCCAGTTACCATTTCTTTCTTGCCATTCCATGGAAATATATTGTATTTTTTGTTATTTTTTGCACTCATAACTATTATAATCACATTTAAAAGAGATTGTTTGCTAAATATTTTAATGGTGACTTTTTTTTTCATGTTTTCATGTGATGCTTAGTTACTATTATTTATTTAATTTTGTTTATTTTTTTGTTTTTATTAATTATTTTTTTTAGTTTAATTTAAATGTTTTCTATTTTTATTCTTACTTATAACGAAGAAATAGATATTGCTGATTGTATTAAATCTGCTTCTGAGTGTGACGATATTATCGTGGTTGACTCTTTTAGTAGTGATAAAACTATTGATATTGCTTCAAAATTTCCCGTCAGAATTGTTCAACATAGTTTTGAATCTCACGGTAAACAAAGAAATTGGATGTTAGAAAATATTGAAACTAAATATGATTGGGTATATTTATTGGAAGCTGATGAAAGGTTTACTCCTGAATTATTTAATGAGTGTTTAGAGGTTGTTAAAAGTTTGGAATATGTGGGTTATTATGTGGCGGAAAAAATGATTTTTTTGGGTACTTGGATTAAATATAGTAGTCAATATCCTCGTCATCAGATGCGTTTGTTTAAAAAAGATAAGGTTTCTTTTATTGATTTTGGCCATGCGGAAAGGGAAGTTTGTGATGGTAAGACGGGATATTTAAAAAATATTTATCCCCATTATACTTGTAGTAAGGGTTTAAGTCGTTGGTTAGAGAAACATAACCGTTATTCTACGGATGAGGCGATGGAAAATATTCGGCAACGGGAGGTAAATAAAACTATTCGTTGGCGAGATTTGTTTTTTGGAGAAACGGAAGTAATTCGTCGTCGTGCTTTGAAAGATTTATCTTTTAGGATTCCTTTTCGGCCTTTTTTTCGTTGGTTTTATATGTATTTTATTTTGAGGGGTTTTTTGGATGGTAAGGCAGGATTTGCTTGGTGTGTTTTACAGAGTTTTTATGAGTATTTTATTATTTTAAAGGTGGAGGAGTTGAAACAAAAGAATTAATATTTTTGGCGTTGGTGAATTGAGGTATGATTTTTAGTTTAGTTTGGCAATAGGGAATGGGCAATAGTAATAATATTTTTAACCTGCCACCTGCTTAAAAAAATTACGTAACATCAGTCGTTAATTATAATTTTATGATGATATTTTTGCGGAATATGGAGAGGTTTGTTATGGATTTGTGTAGGGGAGTAGTAGTTAATATTAGGATTAATTTGATTTATAAGATAATTTAATTTTTCAAGAATGATAGTGTCATTTTCGTTATTTTTCATGATTAATAAATAATCAATCATTTGTTGAATTTGATTAACATTTAACTTACCCGTATGCCAAAGACTGATGAGTTGATTTAAGCCGTATAATCTTTGCAGGGGAGATTCAGCGATGAGGTAATTAATATTTTGTTCAAAGGTTTCTGATTTGTGGTTTTTTTGCTGATAAAAATACCAACCTAACAAGGCAAATGTACCACTGCTGATTAATCCTTGCAGAAGGATAGCACTAGCCAACCAATGGCTATCGATTTCTAACCAAATTTTAGCACAAAGATAAAGGGCGATCGCCCCTAAACCTCCCCCTGCCACCGCAAAAGTAAAACGACGATGATGGGATGAAAAAAAACGAGAAAATATTTGAAAAAAAGAAAAAGAAACCCTCTGATAATTATAGATAAAAAAGAGAAGGGCGATCGCCCCTAAACTAGAAAAAATTAAACCCCTATCACCCACAACAATCATTAAACCAACCAAAAACCAACAGAGACGACGATAAATTTTTGGAGTATAACCCGCACTCAAGCCATGGGAATATTGAGAAAATAACCTACGAGAAAAATAAAAACTAGATCTTTTAACCTTCACCATAGAATAAAAAACAACAGTAACAACCCGTCTCCCTTCAAAATAATAATCCTAGCACTAATCCATACTCATCAAAACCTTTTTTTAGGCAAAAAAAGAGCAAACTTTGGTTCAATAACTAACTTTAATATAAAATGAAGTCCAGAAGCAAATAAATAAAACAAATAAAATGAACTCAGGAATCGATTTACAAGGAAGTTTTATAACCTCCCTCATCGACTTAGGATTACCCCCAGAGTTAGCCAAAACCCTGTGGATACCATTACCCCTAGTCTTAATGATTATCGGTGCAACCGTGGGAGTATTAGTAACCGTATGGTTAGAAAGAAAAATCTCCGCCGCTGCCCAACAAAGAATTGGCCCAGAATACGCAGGCCCCTTGGGCGTATTACAACCTGTCGCCGACGGTATTAAATTAGTTTTTAAAGAAGACATTACCCCAGCCAAAGCAGATCCATTATTATTTACCTTAGGCCCTGCAGTGGTAGTAATTCCCGTATTTTTATCATATTTAATTGTACCCTTCGGACAAAACCTCGTTATCACCGACTTAAACGTAGGCATCTTTATCTGGATTTCCCTTTCCAGTATTGCCCCCATCGGTTTACTAATGGCAGGTTACTCCTCCAACAACAAATACTCCCTATTAGGAGGTTTAAGGGCGGCCGCCCAATCCATCAGCTATGAAATTCCCCTTGCCCTAGCCGTCCTCGCCGTGGTAATGATGTCTAATAGTCTTAGTACCATTGACATTGTAGAACAACAATCAGGGTATGGTATCTTGGGATGGAATATTTGGCGCCAACCCGTAGGATTTCTTATCTTTTGGGTAGCCGCCCTAGCTGAATGTGAGCGCTTACCCTTCGACTTACCCGAAGCTGAAGAAGAATTAGTAGCAGGGTATCAAACCGAATACACAGGCATGAAATTCGCCCTCTTTTATGTAGGTTCTTATGTTAACCTCGTGTTATCAGCCCTAATTGTAGCTGTACTTTATTTAGGTGGTTGGGATTCCCCTATCCCCATCCAAAACCTTGCTAGTTGGTTAGGAGTCAGTGAAACAACCCCTTGGTTACAGGTAATTACCGCTTCCCTTGGTATCTCCATGACAGTATTAAAAGCATACTTTTTAGTATTTATTGCGGTATTATTACGTTGGACAGTACCTAGGGTAAGAATTGACCAACTTTTAGACTTAGGCTGGAAATTTTTACTTCCCGTAGCCTTAGTTAATTTACTACTTACTGCAGCCCTAAAACTTACCTTCCCCATTGCTTTTGGAGGATAAAAAATAAAATCTTGGGCGGACATTTGTTCGCCCCCATTAAATAAACCTAGATTTACTTAACTGGTGATAGCAAATAAAAATATTATTTATCAATTATCCATTCTCAAATATCAATTACTTTCCACTTTTTGATTAAATCCCCATTAAATAAAAGCTGGTGACATCATCATTATCATTTTCCCATCATAACCCCTCCTCATCTTCCCATCGCCCTTTAATTCGCCTTGCTACCTCCGAGGATATTTCTGAAATTGCCGAAGTGTTAACCCATAGTTTTCATCATTTTTCGCCATGGATGGCATGGCTATATCCCCTCATGAAAATGGGTATTGCCGAGGATTTGCGCGATCGCATTTATACGCATAACACAGAATATTACTGCTTAATTGCCACCCTAGAGGATAATAACAGCAAAAAAGAAAACATCGTCGGTACTGTAGAAATATCCTTCAGAAACCTTTATGGTAGTTGGAGTAAAAATAAAAAATGCCCCTACATCTCCAACCTTGCCGTAAAAAAAGAATTTCGTCGTCAAGGCATCGCCACCCAACTCTTGACAAAATGCGAAGAAATTGCCCAAAATTGGGGACATAATAACCTTTGTCTCCACGTCTTAGCAGAAAACACCACAGGGCAAACAGTCTATATGCAAAATGGTTATACCATAAAACAAGAAGAAACCAATCTTTATAGCCTATTTATCAAAAATAAACGTCGTCTCCTCCTACAAAAATCCTTTATCAATAAACCAAAATAACTAACCCCCATCCCCTTCCCATGAATCAAAGTAGCCAAAGTAATAATACTTATGATGACTTAGATAAATTTGTCCAAGAAAAACCCTTATTAATTATTAACCCTAAAAAGAAAAATGGTCTTATCCTAATTAAAAAATATTATGCCGAATTTGCAGGACCTGGCGCCATCGTCGGGGGTTTTTTTGACCAAGACTTAATAGATGTTATCCCCGTGGGTAAACTATCTTTATTTATACCTCAAAACAGTTCCGAAAGACAAAGGGCATATCTAATTAGAAGACAATGGGTAAAATTAATTCACCAAATTACCGCCAACCCAATACCCTGTGAAAGGGCGCAGGTTATCCTTAATCAATTTGAGCATTGGTTTGATTGTACAACCACCGAAAAACTACCCGATGAAGTATTTGGGCTTTTGGTGGGAGTATTGCCCGACACCATAAAAAAAGCTAGGGATTTAGTTAATCGTCTGTAAGGTTTTTGTTAATCTAGGGGATGCTTAATTAGGGCATAAAATAGAGTGAAATTATCCAAATTAAGTTAGTATTCAAAATATACCATTGTTTAATCATGGTATGAAAATATAATTGAATGACGCTAAAAAGTGAGAGAATATATCATCACCCACCTTGCCACCTTGCAATGAATTACAAGGCTAACAGTTTATAGTTCAATAAATTGAACTAATATGAAATAGAAAAAAGATTGCTATAAATATAATTAACTTCAGTGAGGGATAATTGTTTATGGAAAAAAATAGCCCTTTGAGTATTTCCCGCCTTGTAATGAATTACAAGGCTACGGATTTTTCGTTCAATGAATTGAACTTTTATGTTTGGAAATAAATGGATTCAGCGCCCATAAATCTATACAAGGAATGGTCAAGGGTTTTAACCTAAATTGAGGTTAATTGGGCTGGGATTTTATTTGTCGTAAACATTTAAGTATTTCATATAAGAGATATTTTGATTCACTGATTCAGTGAGAAATCCTTGTTGAAATTAAATAATATTTCATGTCATCATTAATGGAATAATTTCATAAAATTTTAATCTTAAACCGTGATGAGTCAATATAATATTGTCAAAACTCCTCTCAAAGTAGGTATTGTTGGCACAGGATACGCCGCCGCTAGACGGGCAGAAGCCTTTAACGCATCACCCCATACCCAATTGGTTGGGGTTAGTGGTAACACCCCTGAAAAAACCACTACTTTTGGCAATACTCATCATGTAAAAACCGTATCTAGTTGGCAAGATTTAATCAATGACAAGGAAATTGATTTAATTTGTGTGTCTAATGTCAACTCTCTCCATGGGCAAATTATCAAGGAAGCCCTATTGGCAGATAAACATATTATTGTGGAATATCCCTTAACTATTAATAGTAGTGAAGCCCCCGAGTTATTAAATTTAGCCAAAGTAAAAAGAAAATTACTTCATATTGAGCATATCGAACTTTTGGGGGGAGTGCATCAAGCTATTAAACAACATATTTTTAAAATTGGTAATCCTTTCCTTGCTAGTTATGAAACTATTTTGTCTAAGCCGAAGGTTGCCCCCCATTGGACTTATAATTATCATGATTATGGTTTCCCTCTAATTGCGGCACTTTCTCGCATTAATCGCTTTACGGATTTGTTTGGGGAGGTGGCAACTGTTAGTTGTAATGCTCGTTTTTGGGATGCGCCTGAGAGTGGTTATTTTTCGGCTTGTTGGTGTCAGGCACAATTGATGTTTAAAAATCAGGTGGGGGTAAATATTACTTATGGTAAGGGGGATAAGTTTGCCCGTAGTGGTAGGGTGTTGACTATTTATGGCGATGAGGGGGTTTTGTTGTTTGAGGGGGAAAAGGGTAAGTTAATTCAGGGGGATAAGGTAACGGATTTGGAGGTGGGCAGTCGTCGGGGTTTGTTTACCCAAGATACGGAATTAATTTTAGAACATTTATTAAATGATGCTCCTATTTATACGACTAATCGCCATAGTGTTTATACTTTGCAGGTGGCAAATGCTGCCCTTGAGTCTTATAAGAGTAAGCAAACCTTATCGATAAGTAATTAACCTCCCTTGGGGATAATGGCTGTCAGTATTATTAGGTTTTAGGTGACAGGTTAGAGTTTATTAATTGTCCATTGTCCATTGTTGTTCATCTTGCCAAAGTTTGAGATAATCTAGGGTGGACTTTAGTTATTGATTAGCTGATAAATGAGCGCAATTATTTCTCCCGATGTTAGTGTTGAGCAGTTAAAATCTGATATTCCTGTTAGTTTGGGGGTGATGGCTTCGGGTAGTGGTAGTAACTTCGAGGCGATCGCCCGTGGTATCATCAATGGAGAATTAAATGCTAAAATCAAAGTCCTCATTTATAATAATCCTGATGCTAAAGTTAAGGAAAAGGCAGAAAAATTAGGCATCAAAGCGGTATTATTAAATCATCGAGATTTTAAAACCCGTGAAGAATTAGATCAAGCCATTGTAGAAGTATTCCAAAATCATGGGGTAGAATGGGTGGTAATGGCAGGATGGATGCGGATTATTACCAATGTATTGTTAGATGCTTTTCCCCGTAAAGTGATTAATATTCACCCTAGTTTATTACCTAGTTTTAAAGGTATCAATGCCGTTGAACAAGCACTCAAGGCAAAGGTAAAAATTACGGGTTGTACTGTGCATTTAGTAGATTTGGCGGTGGATAGTGGCCCGATTCTCATTCAATCTGCCGTACCTATTCTTGATGATGATACCCCCGAAACCCTACATCAACGGATTCAAGTCCAAGAACATCTTATCATGGTAAGGGCGATCGCCCTCCTGCCCCATCTAAAAAGTTAATTAACCATCATGCAAGACACAAGACTAAACATCTTACTCACAGGCATAGTCAATCAAACCGTCAACTTTTTTCGTAATCCATGGCGCCGACTATCCCTGAATATCATTGGTTTTTTACTAGGCTTTTTTCTGGCTTCGGCCATTTCTTCCATTGCCGGGCAAGCCGCGCGCTGGGATGTCACCTTTGCTTTTTTCTTCCTTATTTTTACCGAAGGTTCAAATATAATCATTTATAAAAATCGAAACCCCAATAAACCCCTATGGCGCACCACCCTCAACGCCCTTAAAATCGGATTTGCCTATGGTTTATATCTCGAAGCCCTTAAACTGGGATCTTAATTTTGATTAAAATTGGCTAATATGAAGTAATAAATTATTAGCCTAACTTTTTCTCGCCAACCATCACCTACCATGGCGATAATGAATCCCAAACCTTCAACCTCCACCAAAAAAAGTTCCCCTTTTTCCCTCCGTTGGGTTTTAATCGTCCCCTTTGTAGTACAAATCGTTACCACAGTAGGAGTAATCAGTTATTTATCTTATCGCACAGGGCAAAACACCGTTGAAAGTCTTGCTGATAGACTGTTACAGGAAACGAGCGATCGCACCTTAGAGCATTTAGATAATTATCTAGGAAAAGCAGAGCAAGTCAACGGAATAAATGTTAGAGCATTTCAAACAGGAATCATCAACCTAGAAAACGATCAAAATAACCTACATAAATATTTTTACAGTAAAATCAGAGAATTTAACCTCGGTTACATCAACTTTGCCGACTTAGAAGGAAATTATATCGGAGTAGGTTACGGACATCACCAACAAACAAACCTCGAAGTAGCCATTATTGACAAGGAAAATCCTGACCAAAAAATATATTACCACGTAGATAATCAAGGAAACCTCATCAGTATAGCCGAAGTCAAAGAAAATTCTGCCTCCCCCAACCCTTGGTATCAACAAACCCCTACCTCCCAACTTCCCCGATGGAGTCAAATATACCGCTGGAATAGTGAAAATGCTTTCCCCCCCATTCTTGCCATCTCCCACGCCACCCCCGTTTATGACAGCAATAATAATTTAATCGGCACCCTATCCATTGACTTACAATTAGAACAAATTAACAACTTTTTACAAAAACTTAATTTTGAAGAAGGTAGTATCAATTTTGTTATCGACACCCAAGGATTAATGATTGGTAGTTGTCGTCAAAACTTTCTCGGGGGTGTTATCAACAACCATAGCCAAAGAATATCCGCCCTCGATTGTGAAAACCCCATGGTAGCCCAAGTTACCCAAAGCCTTAAAAATGAATATGAAGATTTAAATAACATCAACAGCGAAAAAATTATCAAACTCTCCACCAATGAAGATTCGATGTATGTCAAAGTAACCCCCTATGAAAATAGGGAAGGCATCCATTGGCTAATTATCAGTATCATCCCTGAATCTTTATTCACCGAGCAAATTAGAAGTAACCTTAATACTACCTTTTTCCTGAGCGCCCTAAGTGTCTTATTTTCTGCCTCTATGGGTTGGTTTGTGGCAAAAAAAATAGCCAAACCCATTCGACAATTAAGTAAATCAACCACCGAAATTGCCCAAGGTAACTGGCAAGGGGAAATTATTAATTATCAACCGAGCAAAATTAAAGAGCTTGATATTCTATATTCTTGCTTCATGAAAATGGCACAACAGCTACAAGTCTCTTTTGCCCAAAAAGAAAAAGCCCTGAATGAGTATCAAAAAATGTATGAGCAAGTGATTAAAACTCAAAGTGATTTTGTCTTGCGCTCTTTGGCTGATACGACAATCATTTTTGCTAATCCTGCTTTGTGTGATGCTTTAGGATGTACTTTAGCACAGATACAGGGTAAGTCGTGGGCTGATTTGGCCAATCCTGATGATTTGCCAGAAATCCTTGAGCAAATTAATAATTTAAGCCCTGAGAATCCTACTTTTGTCACGGAAAAACATAATTATCAAGAAAATGGAGGGCAGGGGTGGACGCAATGGATTAATCAAGGTATTTTTGATCAACAGGGAAATCTAGTGGAAATTCAATCTGTAGGTAGGGATATTACGCAGTTGAAACAGAAGGAGTTGGAGTTACAGGCTTCCCAAAAAAGATTGGCTTCTATTTTAAATAATGCCCCCCTGGAAATATGTGTTAATGATTTGGATGGGCGTATTTTAATTGTTAATGATTCTTTTGCTAATACCCTCGAGAAAAAACCTGCTGAGGTGGTGGGTAAGACTTATGAGGAACTTTTTTCTCCCCAAGAAGCTCAAATGATTCGTAAGTGCGATCGCACTGTATATGAAACAGGGCAACCGATGGTTTTTGAAGAGGAATTTACCATTAACAATCAAGTTAAAACCCTGCTAGTGACTAATTTTTTGATCCCTAATGAAGAAGGAGTTTATAATCATTTATGTGGTATGTCCTTTGATATAAGCGATCGTAAAAAAATAGAAAAAGCCCTAGAAGAAAGCAACACCAGATTTCGTCGCCTCACCCGTAATGTACCTGGCATCGTGTATCAATACATCATTGATAAAGAAGGCAATGATCGTTTTACCTATATTAGCCCCAAATCAAGGGAAATTTATCACCTCGAACCAGAAGACATCCTCCAAGATAGTGCCATCCTTTGGCAAAAAGTTCACCCCGATGATTTACCCTCCCTCATCACCGCTGTCAATGAGTCAGCCCAAAACCTTAAGCCCTTTAATTCAGAGCATCGCATCATTTTGTCCAATCACGTCATAAAATGGGTTCAAGCCACCGCAGCACCCGAAAAAATGCCCAATGGAGACATTATTTGGGATGGGTTGATTAGGGATATAAGTAAGCAAAAAAATGCCGAGCAAAAGTTGCGTAAAAGTGAGTTGCGATTTCGTCGTTTGAGTGAGAATGTGCCTGGGATTATTTATCAATATTTATTAACTCCTGAAGGGAAAGATAAGTTTATTTATGTGAGTCCAAAATGTCAACAAATTTGCGGTATTGAACCCGATAAATTATTAAAATCTAGTTTATTTTTATGGGAAAGAGTTTTCCCCGATGATATTATTTCCATTAGACAAAAAATTGTTCAATCAGCACAGTTTTTAACTCCTTTCTATGCGGAATTTAGGATTAAAAAAGATATTGATACGGAAGAATGGCAATGGTATGAAGCCTGTTCATTACCCGAAAAACAAAGTAATGGAAATATATTATGGGAAGGCTTTTTAATTGATATAACTACCCGTAAAAGAGCAGAAATTTCCCTGAAAAAAGCCAAGGAAAAAGCAGAAAAAGCCACCAGAACAAAAAGTGAGTTTTTAGCCAATATGAGCCATGAAATTCGTACTCCAATGAATGGGGTAATTGGCATGATAAAATTACTAGAAGATACTCCCTTATCGGAGCAACAATTAGACTTTGTCCACACCATCCGTGATAGTGGAGAAACCCTATTAACTATCATTAATGATATTCTTGATTTTTCTAAAATTGAATCGGGTAATTTTACTTTAAATAAAGAGATTTTTAGTTTAGCTAATGTCATTAAATCCATTGCTAAATTGTTTGAGCAACAGTTACAAGATAAGGGTATTCGTTTTGTGTATCATATTCCTGAAGATTTACCCCCTTTTATTTATGGTGATTCTTCCCGTTTACGACAGATTTTACTTAATTTGATTGGTAATGCCATTAAGTTTACCGAAAAAGGACAGGTTTCCTTTTCCCTTAATCATCAAAAAATTACCGACAATCATGATGAGATTCTTTTCTCCATTGAGGATACAGGTATTGGTATTAAGGGCGATCGCATTTACCAACTATTCCAACCCTTTACCCAAGCCGACAACTCCATAAGCCGACGCTACGGAGGCACAGGATTAGGATTAAGCATCAGTAAAAATCTGGTACAACTTATGGGAGGACAAATTTGGGCTCAAAGCCATGGCAGAATAGCAGGAAATCCCCCCCCACAATGGCAACCCCAGCGCACCATAGAAGAATCCCAAGGGGCTACCTTTTACTTTACTATTTTTGCCGAAATCCCCATCAATGCTCCTTCATCCCGTCTCCATAACCAAGAGAATTCCCCCGCCCCCATGGATGCACCCCCCTTAAAAATTTTATTAGCCGAAGATAACTTAGTTAATCAAAAAGTCGCCCTCCTCACCCTCAAGAAACTTGGTTATCAAGCCGATGTAGCTAAAAACGGAGTGGAAGTATTAGAAAAAATAGAAGATACTCCCTATGATGTGATTCTCATGGATGTACAAATGCCCGAAATGGATGGTTTAACGGCCACCAAAATGATACGCAGTCGCCACAACCTACCTCAACCCTACATTATCGCTCTCACCGCCAACGCCCTAGAGGGTGATAATCAAGTTTGCTTTGATGCAGGAATGAATGACTACATTTCTAAACCTCTACGTATAGAAGCCCTTCAAAAAGCACTTAATCATAACCTCAATTCGGGATAATAGTTGTGAGTATGGGAGATGAGGAGTAGGGGGGATGGGAGTGAGAATAGTTTATATTAAATTCGTAAATCAACATATACCTTAGTTCAATTTATTGAACGATAAACTGTTAGCCTTGTAATTTATTGCAAGGCAAATAATGATATATTTTCAAAATCGAATTTTGTATTAGGTACTAGGTCATAATTTGTCCATTGTCCATGGTGAATTCTTCACACCTTTAAAAAGCTAAAAATGTTATTCCTAACTCTATTGACATATAGTTTTTGTCAACTTCTTAACCTGACACCTTATACCCGATACCTGACACCTTTTTTACAAGACTATAAATTTGATCCCTAACTCAGATTAATCATTACTAAAAATAATGTCAAAATTATTATCAACAAATCGTCGATAAACTTCCCTTAATGCAGGAATAGATTCTTCATCCACCAAATAGGTTTTAAACTCTTGCCCTTGACTTAAATATTGTGCATATCCAGCCTCAAGATAAGGAGCATAATTATCATTATCTCTTATGTGTACCTCGAAAAACGCCAACATCATCGAATGGGTATATTCATTTAAAAGCACAGGGGAAGGCAGAGTTAAATTAGTAACAGTGTTTAATAAATCACTGATACCCGCATCTAGTTGAGAAAAATCAACGTGGGCTTGTCCTTCTTGTAGTTGTAAATAAACATTATTGATGTCTAAGAGAGGATGGGTTTGGGCTAATTCAAACACAAAAGGGGTGGCGGGATCGTAACTTCCTGCCGCAATGAATAAAGGTGTATCTAAATTATTCAATCCCTTTGGCCCTAAAATACCTCCATTGACGGGATTCATGGCAAAAACAGCTTTTATCCTCTCATCTCTAAATTGATAGTCTTCTTGGGGCAGTTGTAAGGCTCTACATTGTAAAATCAGAGCGGTATTAAGATTACCTACATCTAGGCTACAACGTTCCCTCAGTCTTGGCCAATCCAAGGTTGCACCCCCCACAGTTAGGGCAGTATAACCACCAAAGGAATGACCAAAAATGCCAACATTTTCTAAATCTAAGTTACCCCGCCACCTAGTTTGATTTAAAAGTTCTAGTTCATCAAGGGTGTGGGTAATGTCGAGGGGGCGATCAATAAATTCTTCCCTAACAAATAATTCTCCTGTGTATCCTTTGATAAAATCTTCTGTTTGTTGAATGTCACTGCCGATGTGTTGGGGCATAATTACAAAGTAGCCGTAGGAGGCTAGATGCTCTGCTCTGGCCTGGAAGTCTTCGGGACGAGAGCTAAGACCATGGGAAATGACCACTACGGGGGTATTTTCGACTGTTTGGGTGGGGTAATATATTTCGGCATAATAGCTTCTATTGCGGGATTCGTCTTCTAGGGTGATGGTTTCTTGAGCGAAGGGGGTGTTTCCCTGTTTACGAATATCGGGAAGGTTGTTGTAGTTGATTCCTAATGATTGACGACTTTGAATTTCTGCTTGTCGAATGACTTCTTGTTCATAAATGGCACTGCCTTCGAGGACGGTTTCTACTTGTTGGGTGTAGCGTAGGATGCGCTGAATGTCGATTTCTACATCTACGGCGAGGTTTCTGAGGATGTTAATGAGTTTTAAGCCTTCGGGTTGTAGGGCGGATGTGATTAATGCTCCACGGATGAGATATTTGCCGTTACTTCCTCCTTTGACGTTGATGACGCTACCGAAGTAGCTTAGTAATCTTTCGGCTTCTTCGGTGTTGAGGGAGCGCGAAAGCAAGACGGGATCTACTGTTACGGGGGTTGTGAGGGCTTCTCTGAATAGTTGTTTTTGTTGTTCATCTACCCCTGCTAAGTTGAGATAGGTTTGTAGGTTACGGTTTACTTCTCCTGTTTCGGCGAATAGTTCTAGGGATTCTACTTTTAGGGTAAGGCTTAAGGGGTTATAGATGAATGAAATGTTACGGGCGATCGCCTCTTGTTTGCTTACCATTTCTGCAATACCAGTGGTGGTTAAAGTTGCGATCGCACTTAGGGCAAGGGCTGTAATTCTTCTAGTGGCAAATATCATGATAAATTATTTTTTTTATTACATACTAAGGGATATGGGCTTGGAGAAGATTGATAGAATTAGAATAGTAACCGTTGCCCATGGTTAATATTTCCGATTTTTATTTTTAATTGTCCATTATAAATTGTCAATTATTTCTTGAACCTTTTTTAAAACCCTTGTGTCTAAAATGGTGAGTCAATTAAAAAACAAAAATTTATGACAGTGTTAGCGGATGATCATACCAAAATCACCGATTCTGAATTAATTCAGAGGTGTCAAATGGGGGACGAGAATTCTTTTCGTCTCATTTATCAACGTTACCGACATAAAGTTAGGGCAACCCTGTTCAAACTGTGCGGTCAAGAAATACTCGATGATTTAACCCAAGAGGTTTTTTTCAAGGCGTGGAAAGCCCTACCAAAACTAAGGGAGTCGAATTATTTTTCTACTTGGTTATACCGCATTTGTTGGAATGTTGCTTGCGATCGCCGCCGACAACTCGCCAGAATCCGTAGAGACAAAAAAACTCTTTATCAATATGCCCCAGAAATTATCTCAGACCAAGGAGAATTGCTGCACATCCACTATCAAGAAATAGTACAACAAGGGTTAGAAAGTCTCAAAATGGATCATCGTGTGGTTTTAGTATTACACGACTTAGAGGACTTACCCCAAAAAGAAATCGCTGAGATATTATCGATTCCTTTGGGTACGGTAAAATCAAGATTGTTTAATGCTCGTAAAGCCATGCGTAAATTTTTAGAACATCAGGGAGTGAAAATATGACTGAATTTTTTAATAACCATTCTTCCGATGATGAAGAGCTTGTGGACTTTCTTAAAAACTATTGTCCCTCAACACCTTCTCAATGTTCCAACCATGAAGAGCGATTATTTCAGGAAATCCGCCAAGAAAAAAGATCCCATCATCAAAAGAAATCTGCCCTATTTTGGGTTATTCCCACGGGCTTAATCACGGGATTACTAATTTTTTGGGGAACATCCACATCTCAAAAATTTACTCCCCAACTAGCACAAGAAGTAACTGAACTAGAAGACTTTATCTTTGAGGTTTGGTCTTATTCAGCAATGGATCAGAATCAAGAGGCTAATCCTGATTCTGAGTACGTTACCTTTGGTAACGAATTTTAAAACGTAACATACCAATCAGATTACACCACCAATGAGGTAAAAAATGATTATGAAGAACAATATTCGCCATTTATTCGCCCTAACGATGCTTCTAACCTTCACAGGGGGTGCAAGGGCGATCGCCCTTGATGCAGACATCATCAGCCTTGAAAACACCCTTAACGAAACCATAGAACTAGCCCAAGGGAAAGAGGAAAACAAAAGATGGGGAGCTAAAAAAGAAGGTCAAAGTCGTCTTATCCAACAACTAAACCTCACCCCCGAGCAACAACAACAAATGTTAGAAATCAAAAATAGATACGAACCACGCATGACGAACCTTCGACAAGAGATTCGCACCGAACGTCAAGAACTTAGAACCATGATGAACAACAACGAATCCACCGAAGCCATTCGAGCCAAAAATCAAACCATCTCTAACCTTACTCAACAAATGCGGGAACTAGGTTTTGAAACCATGTTAGAAATGCGCGAAGTTCTCACCCCCGCACAAAGGGAAGAACTAAGTCAAATCATGAACCAAAGAAGGTCAAGTAACCGCCCCAATCGGTAAGTTTTAACTTCTGATACTAAATCAGTGAATCAAAATATACCTTAGTTCAATTTATTGAACGATAAATTATTAGCCGTGTAATGAACTACACGGTGGGGCAAGTGCGAACTAGAAAATCACATTTTCTGACCACCAGTTATGGTGTTTGATGAGGGTGTGACATTCCCACTTTTCTTGGGTTTCTGGATAGTCAAGGCGATAATGCCCCCCTCGGCTTTCGGTGCGAAATAGGGCAGATTGGACAATGAGATAACCTATTTCTAAGAGGTTGAGGGTTTCGGCACTGAGTTTTAATTGTTGCTCTACTATGGGAGATTCTAAGTTATAGGAGTTTTTTGGCTTAAGGTTTTTGAGAAATTGACCTATTTTTAGACCATCTATTTCATTTTGCCATTGTTGGATAAGGGCGATCGCCCCTTGTAACATATCATGACGACGACAAATCCCCGCCACCTCCCAAACTAAAAGAGGTAATTCCTTACGAATTTTATTAATTACCGTCATTTCATCCTGCCAACCATCACCCTGTAAAGGATGAATATGGCCATCTAAAGAAGGATAAACCGTTGCCCCCACATCCAAATCCTTGAGAGTTTCCCCAAACACTAAACACTCTAAAAGAGAATTACTCGCCAAACGATTTGCCCCATGTACCCCCGTGTTAGCAGTTTCACCGATGGCGTATAAACCCTCAATGGAAGTTTTATTATGTAAATCCACCGCAATTCCCCCCATCCAATAATGGGCGGCAGGGGAAACGGGAATCGGCTCGGAAAATACATCAATGCCCCAATCTTGACACCTTTTAATGATGTTGGGAAAACGATACTCTAAGCGAGGGCGAGGAATCGGGCGTAAATCGAGAAAAACATTATCTAACGCTGGATTAGGACTAATTTTGTGTAAATGATTATAAATAGCACGACTAACCACATCACGGGGGGCCAATTCCCCCTTAGGATGATAATCGAAAGTAAATCTTTTGCCCTCCCTATCAATTAGGTGCGCTCCTTCCCCCCTCACAGCCTCACTGATGAGAAAACGGGGAGCATTTTCCTTTTTTAAAGCCGTAGGATGAAACTGCACAAATTCTAAGTTGCGCAACAGCGCACCGCTACGCCATGCCAAGGCGACTCCATCCCCCGTGCTTACCTTGGGGTTAGTGGTTTGAGCGAAGACTTGCCCCCCGCCTCCCGTGGCAAGAATAACGGCTTTTGCCCCCAACCAACTAATTTTGTTTTTATGTAATAAACAAAGGCCCTGACACTTTTCCTTTTCTTCGTCTAACCATAAATCTAGGGCGTAGGCTTGTTCATAAACGGAAATATTTTCACTTTCCATGGCTCTTTGCCTTAAAATGGATACGATTGCCCTACCTGTGGTATCTGCCGCATGGAGTACCCGAGGAAAAGAATGGGCCGCCTCCAATGTCATGGCTAATTGATCATTGTGACGATCAAATTCTACTCCCATTTCTAATAACGAGCGAATAGAGGTTACCGCATTTTCCACTAAATATTTTACCGCAGTGCGATCGCACAGTCCCGCCCCAGCCTTTAAAGTATCCTCTAAATGTAGTACAGGTGAATCATTAGGGGCGATCGCAGCAGCAATACCCCCTTGCGCCCAATCACTAGCACCCTTTTTTAACTTATCCTTAGTGATTAAACCAATGCGTAAAGTTGTAGGGAGTTTTAAGGCCGCATATAAACCAGCAGCCCCCGAGCCTACAATGATAACATCAAAATGATCGGGAAAACGAGGAATAGAATTCAAGGCTTTATAAAATTAAATCGGGGCGAAATAGTTATGTTTGCTCATTTTAGCTAATCAAGGTAACCTTTGCCATTGTTTTTTTGATTTACCCTTACAATAAAAGAAAGAACCATCAAAGATTGGAGATATAAAAACCTATGGCCGAATCAGAAAATATATTCCAAAAAGCCCTTTATTTAGGCATCGGTATCGCAGGATATGCCGCCGAAAAAGCAGGAGATACCCTTCAAGAATTGAAACAACAAACCGATAAAATAATTAATAATCCCAACTTTCCCCAAGAATTACAAAAAATAGCCGATGACATGGTAAGTAAAGGGAAAATTACCACCGAAGAAGCTAGAAAATTTGTTGATGAAACCATTCAACAAGCCAAAGAAAAACAACAAAAGAATACCAATTCTCAGGACTCATCATCTACCCAACCTCGCACCATTGAAATTATTACTGACGATGACGACAACGATAATTAAAAGAACCCTTGCAACACTCCAATAACCACCATAAAATCAATTATTATCCTCCAAAAATAAAACTTAATTTTTAATATTTTAAGAGGTTTAATAACCAACATTATTACCACTACTCATTATAATTCATGGATAATTGGGAAGAACAATTAATTAACTGGTTAAATCAAACAGAAAATAACTTTAATAATTTTTGTGACGAAATTACTCAAGAATTAGAAAAAACGGCTACCAACACAGAATTATTTATTGATAATATAACCAAAGAAATAGAACAGAATATCCCCCCTCAAATCGAAGAATTTTTGTTGCAAATAGATGATTTTTTTGAACAATCTATGATCTTTTTGAGTGAAGAAATATTATCCCACATATTAGAGGACTTTCCCCCTTCCCCTCCATCAGAAGATGACCTAGAAAACCATGGTAGTATCATCTGGTTTGATGAAGAAAAAGTGAATCCCGATCATAATTTTCATCCTGCTTGTATGGGCTGTAAAAACTATCATGGTCGTAGATATAATGGTAATCTCTTAGTTTGTGGCATTCACCCCTACGGATGGAGGGATGAGAATTGCCCTGATTGGCAGGAAGATTAATCAACTATTGTTCATAAAAAAATATATTTTCTCCCATAGAAAAAAGTATTGATCACTACTTAGGAAATTAACCAAAACCATGTATAATAACACTAAATATTTAGTTGTATAAGCTATTTTAGTAATAATTTCTACCAAGGAGAAATAATAAAACTTAAAATTAAGATGTTAATTGTCTATTAATAAAAAATAAAATAAGTCATTAGTTTATCAATTTATTATCTCCCTATAAACTCCTTTATTTTTACAAAACATATTAATGAGTCACACTTTTTTATTACAACCGAGTAGCTGGATTATTAAGGGAAATGTAACGGATAAAAATCAAATTATTACTCCATTTAAAGGGGCTACCATCATTGCCTGGGATCAAAGTAGTTGGTTTACCATGAAAACTAAGTTGGTGTTTGAGAATAATCATTCTTCTTCAGAAAATGCCCATAATTTAGAGTTTGAATATAAAGGATTTTTACCTAATAATAAATATAGTTACAGTTACGTTTTAAAAAGAAGTGATTTCGATAAAATAGAAGGTGAAGGATGGATTACGAAAAGTTCTATTATTCAACGTTATTGGATTTTAGGTGATAGTCGTCGTCGTAGCGTACTTGAAACCATGTTTCAGTTGGATGAAGACAATTATCATTTCTCTAGCACCATGATAGCGGGTAACAATATGGTTAATGTGACAGAAGGCGTTTTTGAGCGTCATGGATAAAACTAGATAGTATAGGTCAAAATATAAGTACAACAAGATTTGATGGACAATTAAATCATGAGTTTAGGGAAAGGCAAACAAAATAGTAATCAGCGTATATTAGCAGATCGTTATCAATTAGTCGAGTTAATCGGCAGCGGTGCGATGGGGCAAGTATATCGTGGTGAAGATAAACTGCTTGGCGGTGTGGTGGTGGCGGTTAAGTTTTTGTCTCAAACCCTGCTCAATGACAAAATGCGTCATCGATTTGAGAGGGAGGCGACTATCAGTGCCCTTTTAGGGGAAAAAAGTATTCACATCATTAGGGTAAGGGATTATGGTGTTGATGAAAATGAAGTTCCCTATTATGTGATGGAGTTTTTGGAGGGAGAAAGTTTAAGTCAGGTAATTAAGTTTCAGCCTTTGCCCCTTAAACGTTTTCTTTATTTGAGCCGTCAAATCTGTGTGGGTATGGATGCGGCCCATAGTGGCATTATGCTTAAGGGGGAATTGTGTCAGGTGGTGCATCGAGACATTAAACCCAGTAATGTATTGGTAATGCAAGATCCTACTTTGGGCGAATTGGTGAAAATTTTGGATTTTGGGATTGCTAAGTTGGTTCAAGCTAATGCGACTCAAACCCATTCTTTTATGGGTACTTTGGCTTATTGTTCCCCTGAACAAATGGAGGGTAAAGAGTTGGACAATCGCTCTGATATTTATAGTTTAGGGGTGATGATGTATGAAATGCTTACCCTTGAGATGCCTATTCTACCTGAGTCTTCTTCCTTTGGGGCATGGTATAAAGCCCACCATGATTTTCGGCCTCGTCCTTTTGATTCCCATTTACAAATTCCCCAAGATTTGAAAGATGTGATTATGAAGTGTATGGAAAAATCCCGTGATAATCGCCCTCAAACGGTGGCGGAAATTTTACGGGTGATTGAGGGTTTAGAAAAGACGACTAAATCTAGTCGTGATACCGATCGCATGACGGCTTTTAGTGGTCAAAAAACCATTGTGGCTGATACCTATGATTCTGAGCATGTTACCGCTAGGGGCGATCGCACCGAAGTTGCCCCCAAAATGGATTTAAGTGCCACTACCATATCAAAAAATCTCACTTGGCCGAATAATAAACCCATTCAAAAAATCGTTTTTCCGAAGGTGATAATTAGCTCAGGGCAAACCTTTCCTAGTCTTTGGGTAATGATTGAAAAAGATGATATTCTCAGCCGTATTAAGGATATGAGATACAACCAATTTCTTTTCCTCAACTCTCCCCATCCGATGATACTTTGGATTACAGTGATTTATAATCCCCATCGTGGCCCCCGTTGGTTACCCTGTTACCTAGACTTAAAATCCCAAACCTCCCGTCAGGTAACCGCCGCCCTTGCGAAAACTGGTAGTTATAAAATACTCTTTTTTGCGGTGGAAGAGCCTGGAATGTGTCAACATGTCACTGGTTCAACCATTGCGGCTAATCAGTGTAAAATTATGGTTGAATGGTTAGAAAATAGTAAAAACTTACCCAATAAAGGGGATGCAAGAATGAGTAAGCAAAGGTTGAGGGATGAGTTTAACAAGTTAAAACCTGTGATTCTTTCTAAACTAAAAAATAGCTATAAATCTTAAGGAGATAATGGGTATTAATCATCATTTATTTTTCCAAACCTTAAATAAAAAGGTAGAGATTGAGTTTTTCTGGTTTGGGGGTTAATACAGACATGGCGAGTTTTGCCCGTGGCTACTTTTTGATCTTCTTTCTCAATGGTATATTCAATTTCAAAGGCTTTTGAGTTAAGGGCAATGAATTTTAAATATACTTGAATGGTATCTCCACAAAATAGAGGGCTAAAAAAATCGATTTCCCCATGAACAATGGGAATCGCCATGGTAGGGTTTTGAAAAAAACCGTGTAAATCTATCTCTAAACTTTCTAAATAAGCCTCGTAAGCCTCATGGCACATAGAAAGAAGTTGGGCAAAATAAACCACCCCCGCACTATCGGTGTCAGCAAAGTGAATTTTTCTATCATAAATAAATGTCATTATCTTTTAAGCTCTAAAATGGTTACAGAACAATTGACAATTAACAATGGACAATAAATGACCTAGTACCTAATACTAAATCCGATTTTGAAAATATATCATTATTTGCCTTGCAATAAATTACAAGGCTAACAGTTTATCGTTCAATAAATTGAACTAAGGAATATTTTGCGGATTTAATATAAACTATTATCTCCCCTACTCCTCATCACCTTAATACCTGCAACCTGTACGGACGTACTATGGTACGTCCCCTACCATACTGACAAATCCCAAACTGAGGTTACAATATCAAGATATGTCTAATTCTTTATTTGCCGATGCCAATATTAGGCTAGAAAGGGCTTTAAAATATGTTTCTATTTCTCCTTCCACAGAGGAAAAGTTACAGTATCCTAAATCGAGTTTAGCGGTATCGATTCCCGTGAGAATGGATGATGGCTCTTTAAAAGTTTATCAGGGTTATCGAGTTATTTACAATGATAGTCGAGGCCCTGGCAAAGGGGGTGTCCGTTATCATCCTTCCGTTAATCTTGATGAGGTGCAATCCCTTGCTTTTTGGATGATGTTTAAATGTGCGGTGTTAAATCTTCCTTTTGGGGGTGCTAAGGGGGGTATTTGTGTTAATCCTCAGGAGTTATCAAAGGGCGAGTTAGAAAGGCTTTCTAAAAATTATATCGGTGCGATCGCCGATTATATCGGTACAGATAAAGATATTTTAGCCCCCGATGTTTATACTAATGAAATGATTATGGGTTGGATGGTGGAAGCATATAACAACATCACCAGAAAAATAAGTTTGGGAGTTGTTACAGGAAAACCTTTAACCATGGGAGGAAGCGAGGGGAGAAGCACCGCTACGGCTACGGGAGCATTTCATGTTATTCAAACTATTTTGCCCAAATTTGACCAAAAACCAGCAGAAACTACCGTGGCAGTACAAGGTTTTGGTAATGCGGGAGCGCACATAGCCGAATTATTATATAACAGTGGATATAAGGTAGTGGCGGTGAGTGATTCGAGGGGGGGGATTTATTGTGGAGATGGCTTAGATATTCCTAGCATCCGTGAGTATAAGGAAAATAATAGCACCGTGAAGGATGTTTATTGTCAGGAAACGGTATGTGATTTGAGGGAAAATGATGTAATTACCAATGAGGAGTTATTAAGTTTAGATGTAGATGTTTTGATTCCTGCAGCCCTTGAAAACCAAATCACGGAAGATAATGCGGGGGAGATTCAAGGGAAATTTATTTTTGAAGTAGCTAATGGCCCAATTTCCTCTGCGGCGGATTTAATTTTAGAGCAAAAAGGTATTCAGGTAATTCCCGATATTTTAGTTAATGCTGGGGGAGTTACTGTTAGTCATTTAGAATGGGTACAAAACCGTAATGGGATGTATTGGAATTTAGAAAAAGTACAACAACATCTCAAGGAAGGAATGGAGAGGGAAACGGAAGTAATTTGGCAACTTGCCCGAGAATATGAGGTTTCCATGCGTACTGCTGCTTATATTCATGGCCTTCAACGTCTTAATGATGCCATGGGGTTTTGATGATTAATTATCTATGCTACTACTCAAGGATTTTAGTTCAGGGTTATGGGCGATCGCCTCTACGGTATTATAAAGAATATAAGGTAAACCAGAAGCCTTTAAACCCTTCAAAATACGAGCATTAGTATGAGGAAAAACCACAAAAATAGGGTGAATTTTTTCCGCCCTATCACTAAACATATGATCATTTGTCTGGGGCATAATCCATTCATACTCATGGGCTAAAGCCGTTTGAGCATTGCGCCAACGTAACAAAAGATCAGAAAAATCCTCCTGGGGGCGATGGATAAAAACCAAAATTTCTACCCCCATCTTAATCTTCCATTCAGGATCGCACATTAACACCGCAATATCACAGGGAATTGATACCATTTCATCCACCGCCATAGAATTCATCCCCGAAGGAACATAAGAACGAGATCCCATGGAGGATGTACCATTAACATGGCGTACTTTTGCTAAAGGTAAAGGAATAGTAATTAAACTGTCACTAGGACGGCGCATACTCGGCACCATGGCTAAATATTCCCGATACTGACTCAATAAAGCTAAAATTCGTTCTTTATCAGTATAATCAGCCAAAGCTGTTTCGTAATCAGATTGATTTATAGACATTAATTAAAATTCACATTCAACGGTGGACAATAGTTTTTTTTGAGGTTTAAGCGATTTGATCGAAGATAGAGAACATTGGTAAATACATAGATAACAAAATTGTACCAACCATCCCCGCAATACCGACCATCATTAAAGGCTCAATTACACTGGTGAGGGCTTTAATGGCTTGTTCCACCTCATCTTCGTAGAAATCAGCCACCTTCATCATCATGGCATCTAATTCCCCCGTTTCTTCCCCAATGCTCATCATTTGTACCGCCATGGCAGGGAAAACATTTTTAGACTCAATGGCCGTACTTAACATACCCCCTTCCAACACAGAATTTTTAGCCGCCCCGATGGCGTTACCAATTACCCTATTACCGATGGTTTCTTCCACAATTTCCAAACATTGTAAAATCGGTACTCCAGAGCGGGTAAGAGTCCCAAAAACTCGACAAAAACGAGCTACCGCACTCTTTTGGTTTAAATCGCCAAAAATGGGCAGTTTAAGGGCAATGGTATCAATTTGTAGTCTTCCCGCTGGGGTTTTGTAATATTGTTTAAAACCAAATACAGCACCGATAATCACCAACACAGGAATAACGGCGGCAGGGCTACGTAAAAAGCCACTCAGATTAACCATAAATTGAGTTAGAGCAGGTAATTCGGCTCCTAATTGGTCAAAAATGCCTGAAAATACGGGAATCAGAAAAATGGTCATTCCTAAAAAGGCAATGACAGCGAATAAACCCACAGTAACAGGGTAAGCCATGGCCGATTTAACTTGGTTTTGAAGTCTTGCCACATCTTCTAGTAACTTTGCTAGTCGATTCATTACCTCATCTAAAACCCCCCCAATTTCCCCTGCTTCTACCATGGAAACGTAGAGTTGATCGAAACAATCGGGATGTTTTGCTAGGGCTTCTGATAGATTTGTACCCTGTTGTACATCTTCGTTAATGGCACTGAGGGCTTTTTTAAATTTGGGGTTAGAAGATTGCTCGGCTAATACGGATAAGGCCCTAACAATGGCCACCCCTGCGTTAACCAATACGGCAAACTGACGAGAAAAAATAGCTTTGTCTTTGATACTAACTTTACTCAGCGCCGCTTCTATACTGGCTAAGTCAAAGTCCATTCCTGCTTTTTTTATTTTGCCAATGGCGGCAAATCTTTTTCTTAAAATTCTTCTTGCTTCATCGGCGGATTCGGCGGTAACTTTTTCTTGTAATATATTTCCTGATTTGTCTTTTACTTGAGCGATAAAAGTAGCCATGATTTCACCCTCTATTTACTCAATGATAATCGCTATTCCTATATTGTGACATTATTTCATAGCTTCGGTGTCTTTAAATTGAGGGGGAAACAAATCGTTAATATTAACCTGAGTTCGGGATAACATTTTCTGGGATTGGCAGGGAATGGGCAACAGGCAAAAAATAATAATTGTTTATGATCAATTGTTACAGGGCGGATAATAGTAAACCTTACACGGTATCACACTGTAATTAAGCAACATCATACCTCCAACCTACACCCCAAAACTTGTGATACTCATAACCCGTTATCCCCAATTGAGGTTAATATTATTCAAATTCCATGAATAAGTCACTTAGCACGGAGTTGGAATAGAGAAAGCCTTGGGGGTCAGATAGTTTTAAGTTTGTTTTATCTTGGGATAAAATGACTAATTTTTTTGTGATATATGGTTGAAGGGTGTGAAGAATTTTGTTAACGGTTTCTTGTCCAAATTTTTGTCTAATAAGGCTTAGATTGATTCCTTCTTTTAGTCGTAGCCCTAACATGAGGGTATCTAATAATTCTTCGGTTATGGTGGTTATTTCTGAGTCAATTTTTCCTTTATTTTTGATGAATTCTTGGACAAATTGGAAGTATTCTTGACGGGTGCGAGGGCGACTAAATCTTTGTTTTTGGGTATAACTGGCCGCACCCATGCCAAAACCGTAGTAGGGTTGATTGTGCCAATAGACGAGGTTATGGCGACATTGATAGCCTTTTTGGGCGTAGTTGGAGATTTCGTAGTGGGTATATCCGTTTTCTGGGAGAAGATGGGAGGCGAGGCGATACATTTGGGCGGTGGTTTCGTCTTGGGGGAGGGGGTTATCTCCTGCTTGATATTTTTTGCCAAAAACTGTGCCTGATTCTAATACTAAGTCGTAGCAGGATAGATGTTTGGGTTTAAGGGCGATCGCCCTTAGGAGGGAATCTTGCCAATGGGTGATGGTTTGATGGGGTAATCCTGAAATTAAATCCAGACTCCAATTATCGATACCCACTTGATGGATATGTTCTACTGCTTGATAAATATCTGGCACACGGTGCGATCGTCCACATTCTTGCAATAGTTGATCGTTAAATGATTGTACCCCCAAACTAACACGATTTACCCCCAATTTTTGATAATGTTTTAATTGTTCTATGGTAAAGGTAGCTGGATCAATTTCCATGGAAATTTCAATGTTAGGGGCAAAGGAAAATTTATTTTCTAGGGTGACTAAAATTTTTTCTAACCCTTCTAGGGCAAGTAAGGAAGGAGTACCACCCCCAAAAAAAATGGTTGCTAAGGGAGTGGATTTTGCCTGATTTATGGTTTCGATTTCTTGACATAAAAAATTCACGTATTCTTGTTGCCATGGGGAATATTTCCCCCCTGCATTGTTACCCAACACCGTAATGGGAAAATCACAATAAAAACATCGACGACGACAAAAAGGAATATGGATGTAAGCTGAAGCTATGGACAGTGAACAATCATCGATTTTAGTCATCTCAATGTAATATCTTTAATATTATTATTTTTTACTCTATTTTATTGTTAGTGGAACTTTTTAAGGGTTTGTCAATTCTGTCTAGTAACCTTTATCATGGGGCAGAATCAAAATATTTTTTTATACATTTGTCATTTTCCTACAACCATTAACATTATGATTTCATATCGATTATTGCCAAAAAATATTCATCTACTTTTTCCCCTTTGTACTATGCTATTTTTAGTGGGAAATCATCAAAAGGCGATCGCCCAACAAATCCAAGTCATTGGCGTATCCCCTCACAATCAAACCCCCGAAAACAATCCTCTTTTAGAATCAAACTATTCTATTCCCCCCCTTCCCAGTCAAACTCCTCCCACCGACACCATCACCATTAACGGTAATCCTACCCCCAATCGACCTTCTATCCCTGCAAATATCCAAGGAATTGGCTCTACTCAAAGTTTACCATCACCCCCGCCCTTATCCGAGCC
>NZ_JADEWC010000006.1 GCF_015207825.1 Cyanobacterium stanieri LEGE 03274 | reverse complement strand
CCCTAACCCATCCCCCCCAATACCCCAAAATATCTTCCCCCCCCATGAAATATTTAAAGAAGAAAAAATATCCCTCGGTGCTTTACAAAAAACCAGCTTACCCATTAAAGAAGTAACCTATGTTTCCATCGGTGGCGGGTTAGGTAGTTTTGCTTATGTAGATCATCTACGCATAGCAGGAGTACCCAAAGAAAAAATCGCCGTTATCGGTTTAAATTCTCTTCCCTACGGTAGATACGAAAGATTATTACGCAACTGTCAAATATTCCGTTACAAAAGAATTAGATCAGGCTCAGACTCATGCCCCGATAACCTCTGGGGTTGGCCTGGTTACGCCCTCAGAGAAGCATGGCAAGAACTCTTATCAGGACATCTTAACCAAGCATTTACCTGTCTATGGCAAGTATTTGCCGAACCTGTTTTAGCCGACACCTACACCCCCATTGCGGATAACGTTTTTCACTCCATAGATCGAGAAACCCAGCGCATCGGTTGGCCACAAATATTTAGCCAAGGCAGTGCTAGAGCCATTCGCAAAACAGAAGATGGACGCTATTGTATTGCCTATTCTGCCAGTAAATTCGGGCAAACTGATCATCGTTTTATCATTGCTGACTTTGTCCACATTTGCACAGGTTATCCAGCCCTAAAACTTCTTCCCGACTTACAACGTTATCGAGATAATACAGGTGATCTAAAATCGGTCGTCCAAGGATACGAACCCCATGACCATGTTTATGAACAGTTAGAAAAAAAAGGGGGAACTGTAATTATTCGAGGATCTGGGATTGTGGCTTCCCAAATTATGGATCGACTTTACTTAGTTTACAAAATTAATCCACACCTAAAAATTATTCACATGAATCGAGAACCAAGAAGGGGTAATCAATATGGCATGGCTCAACGGGGGGTAGAAAATGATTGGGAATTTCAGCCCTATAATTGGCCAAAAGCAACTTGGGGAGGTGATATGCGTAAAATGTTAGAAGAAGCGACCCCTCATCGACGACGGGAACTATTACAAATCTGGGGAGGAACAACCACCAGTAGTCGTAAGCCTTGGCGTCAAATTATCAAACAAGGTTTACAAGAGGGATGGTATGAAATTAAATACGGATTAGTTAAGGACGTAAAGCCTGATATTAATGGGGGAGTCATTAGCACTTTATTAACTAATAAGGGTGAAAATACTATCCATGCTGATTTTATTATTGACTGTACCGGATTGGTTTCTGATCCTCTTCAAAGCCCATTATTAAATGATTTAGTGCATCATTATCAATTACCGTTAAATATTCAAGGCAGATTAGATGTTGCCAATGATTTTGAAATCCCTAAAATGCGAAATGGTAATGGCAAGGTTTATGCAAACGGTATCATCACCCTTGGTGGCCCCTATGCTGGGGTGGATACTTTTTTAGGTTTACAATATTCTGCCCATCGTATTATTGAAAGTTTAGCTCTTTTGAATGCTCCTGATGTGGGTTATATTGTGGGGCTTTATTCTTTGATGCAGTGGTATAGGTGGGCAAATAATCAAGAGCCTTAATTGGAGTTTACTAAAAAATTATTTTTACTTTTATTGGTGGATTTATTTTCCCAAGTTATTTTTTGTCACATTTAAACATTCTAAAAATTTAGTTGTTATGTTACCTACATTATTTGGACGTTGGCAAACCAGGTTATTTCTTTTAGCAACGGTGGGTATGGTTTCTAGTTTCCCATTCTATTTAGGTTTGGGAGGACATGGGGGAGATTTGGTTTATTTTTTTGTGCTGTTATATGTGGCAATCTTTGGTATTTTATGGGATTTACTTTATGATTATTTACAGCGATTTTTATGGGATCATGATTGGCCTGGGATTTTACAATTGGGGGCTGGAATTGTGGAAGGATTATTTTTATTTTTTTTGATTAAGGTGGTGGGTTTACCATGGATTGATGGTGATAGTTTTGATGGGTTAATTTTTTTGATCCATTACGGCTTGGTGTGGTTAAGCAATTATATTTGTGCTTGGGTAATCATGCGTCTTTTGTTTACAAGCTGGAGGTTTAGAGGCGGTGAGTGGTTTGGGAAATGGCCTTATAAAAATGGTTAGTTAGAGGATAGTTTTTCAATTTCAGCGATCGCATCTTGGTAACTAGCATTATTATTCTCTTGTTGATACAAAAGAGCTGCTCTACCAAAATCGGCAAGGGCGCTTTGATTTTCCCCTAAGTCACGATGACACAAAGCACGATTGTAATAAGAGTTAGGATAATCAGGATTAATTTCCAAGGCTCTGTTGTAATCGGCGATCGCCTCTGAACATGAATTTAAATTATAGTAAGATATACCTCGATTATTATAGGCAAGAACATTATTACTATCAATTTCTAGGGCTTGGGTATAATCGGCGATCGCCTCTTGATATTCACCTAAATTATTATGGGCATTACCCCGATAATAATAAGCATTATCATTATTGGGCTCAAGATTAAGGGCTTGATCAAAATTACTAATAGCACTCTCATAATCCCCCAAACTATTGTAAGAAAGCCCCCTATTACTATAAGCCAAAGTATATTCAGGATTTAATTCAATAGCCCTAGTATAACTGGCGATCGCATCCTCAAACCTTTCTAAACGATCATAAGCAACCCCCAAATTATTATGCGCAAGAACATAATTAGGATTAATCTCAAGCACCTGAGTATAATCAGCGATCGCCCGATCATAATCCTCCAAACTAGCATAAAGAATACCCCGATTATTATAAGCATCTAAATATTCAGGATCAATTTCAATGGCCTGGGTGTAATCGGCGATCGCCCGATCATAATCCTCCAAATCAGCATAGGTCAAACCACGATTATAAAAAGCATCCACATAATCACCATTAATCTCAATAGCCCTTGTATATTGCTCAATGGCCTGTGCGTAATCCTGCCTATCACGAAGAAAATTTCCCTGATTATAAAAATCTTCCGCCTCACCTAAATCAACAGAATCATCCCCATCAACCTCCACTGCCCTATCAGGAGAATCTTCCACCTCCTCCACCCCACTGAGATTTTCCACACCATCCATTTCCGAAGTACCAGAATTTACCCTGGCAAATCGCAGAAAATTAAAATCCCCCAACAACCAAACAACCCCCAACAAAACTACCCCAGCCCCAATAATCAACTTATTACGATGATGGGCCAAACTTCCCCCCGTAACCCCCTTACTCAAATTAATATTTCCCACCTGTCTAGTAGCCTCAGCTGCCGAAACGGGAGCAACCCTCTTAGTCACTATTTCTTGAGTGGTAGTCAATATTTTTTGCACCAAACTACCCTTACTTGCACGAGTTTGCAATCTTTGATTAAGATTATCCAAATCTTTAAGAATCGCTTCCGTATTATTTGGTCTATCTTGAGGAAATTTTGCCATCAAATGATCAATAAAATCCAACAATGGCTTATCCACATTCTCTGTCTCCTGTCTCCAACTTAAAATATCCTTATAAGGATCATATAAAGAAGAAGGATGTTGCGCCGTCAATAAATAAACAAAGGTTCGCCCTAAGGCAAAAAAGTCCGACTGTACCACCGATTGACCGTTTTGTTGCTCATTGGGAGTATAGCCAGTGGAAACAATACCTGTTAATTGTTGCCCCTCCATTTTTTGATAGTAGGTTTGAGTTTCTTCCCTTGCCGTACCAAAATCAATCAACACCAATTCACCACTATTACGCATCATGATATTGGCCGGTTTTATGTCTCGATGAAACCAATTATGTTCATGGATTTTTTGCAAAATTAAAGTAACTTCTTTTAACCACTTTAAGGCTTGTTTTTGGCTGATTTTATCGTTTTTTTGTACCCATTTTTCTAAATCCATCCCATCTACTTTTTCCATCACCAAACAATATAAATTCTTCTCATCCCTCGGTTGATACTCGAAGAAATCTTCTGCTTGGGGAATTCCCTTAATATTTTCCTTGGTTAAAGTAAGTAATACTTCGTATTCCCTTTCAAATAATTCCACTGCCTTGGGTTGTTTATTCCATCTCCTTTGTAAAACCTTTAATATTTTTGGTTCAAATCCTTCAAAGACTTCATAAACTATACCAAATCCACTATCATCGCTAAGTAAACGACTAACCCTATATTTTCCATTTAAAAGTAATTCTGAGCCACAACTATAACAGTAACGGCTAGTAGGGTTATTATTATCAGGATGATCAGGTTGAGGACAACGGGGATTGATACAGTAGCAGGGTTTCATCTTCTTTAAAATATATTGTTTTAGAAGCAAAAAAAGACTTGGGGTTATTGATTATAATAACAACTGCTTTTGAATCTATTAATGTTTTTTACACCCTGTTTTTAATTTTTAATAAAAAACTTCAGATTATCCATTGTTAATCATTTTTAAAAAATACAATTAAAAACAAAAATAATACAAACTTTGCTTTAAAATCACATTCAGTCTTAATTTCCCGTATTATAGAAAATAAGGGTTAAAATAACCTATTAGACATCAAGAAGATCTTTACATAATCATCCATGGCAACTAAAGAATCCGTCACTGTCAATGTAGAAAAAAATCAAGACTATTGGGAGCAAATTCCCGAGCCCGCTGAAATGTCATTCTTTGACCATCTCGAAGAATTAAGAACCCGTCTTTTTATTAGTCTTATTTCTGTATTGGTAGGTGCGATCGCCTGTTTTGCCTTCGTTCGCCCCATTGTTGGTTGGCTAGAAATCCCCGCTCAAGGGGTTAAATTTCTACAACTAGCCCCCGGAGAATTCTTTTTCGTCTCTTTTCAAGTGGCAGGTTATACAGGGATTTTAGTGGCAAGTCCCATGATTATTTATCAAATAGTCCAATTTGTTGTACCTGGATTAACCAGAAAAGAAAGAAAACTTCTCGCCCCTGTCGTATTCGGTTCAAGTATCCTATTTTTTGTTGGCTTAGGTTTTGCCTATTTTTTACTTATTCCCGCAGCCCTTAACTTTTTTATAAGCTACGGCGGAGATGTGGTAGAGCAGTCTTGGTCTATTGATCGATATTTTAAATTTGTTTTATCCCTCATGTTTTTTACGGGGTTAACCTTTCAAATTCCCATTATTCAACTGTTACTCGGTCAACTAAACTTAGTATCTTCCCAACAAATGTTATCAGGATGGCGTATAGTCATATTAGGAGCAGTAATCATCGGGGCGATCGTCACCCCATCCACCGACCCCCTAACTCAATGTCTCCTTGGTGGAGCCGTTTTAGCCCTCTATTTTGGCGGTATTGCCACCGTAAAATTAATTGGAAAATAAACTATTGCGGTATTGTCCGTTAATGGTTTATAATGTTTGTTTGTGACGAAAAAAGATAAACTAGCCTCCTAAAGATACTGGAAATTTTTATTAGAATTTTTAAGTCTATTAGGGTAGAAAAGGCTCTTTACTACACCTTCAAGCAGGTTAGTAAGTTTAAAGAATGTCTGTTCATAATGGAAAAAAGAACCGATTTAATGAAAGTTGCCATGCAACCAAATTAAATTAACTTTTACCCTGCAGACAGTTACTCATCAGCAAGAAAGAATATCTTTCCCTGAAAATAACCCTGTTGTTTAGTAATTTAGAGGGATACATCCCGTGAGCTTAGGCATACTAGGTACAAAACTAGGCATGACCACCGTTTTTGACCAAGAAACAGGAGTAGCAATTCCTGTAACTGTGGTACAAGCAGGACCATGTCGAGTTACTCAAATCAAAACTAAAGAAAAAGACGGTTATGTAGCGCTCCAACTCGGTTATGACGAGTTGCCAGATCGCAAACGTAGCTTAAACACCAAAGAAGCAAAAGAAGTAAACAAATACTTAACCAGTGCCGAAGACGGTCACTTAAGTACCAAAGGACTTCCCGCTTTACGTCACCTCAAAGAATACCGTCTTGATGATGTTAGTTCCTATGAACTAGGACAAACCATCGGAGCAGATTTCTTCAACGAAGGTGATCTCGTTGATGTTGGCGGTAAAACCATCGGTAGAGGTTTTGCAGGTTATCAAAAACGCCATAATTTCAAAAGAGGTAATATGACCCACGGTTCTAAAAACCATCGTCTCCCCGGTTCTACTGGTGCAGGGACAACCCCCGGTCGTACTTACCCCGGAAAAAGAATGGCAGGTCGTTATGGTAACACCAATATCAAAGTTCGCAAACTTACCGTTGTTAAGGTAGATAGCGATCGCAACCTACTTCTTATCAAAGGAGCAATCCCTGGTAAAACAGGAAATTTAGTTAGTATTACTCCCGCCACCATTGTTGGGAAACAGTAAATTAACACACAGTTACAAAAAATATCAAATTAAAAATTATGGTTAATTGTGTAGTAAAAAATTGGCAAGGAGAACAAGTCGGCGAAGCGACCTTAGAAATGAGAATCGCCAAAGAAGAAAACGCCGAGCATATTGTTCACCGCGCCCTAGTACGTCAACTACATAATCAGCGTCAAGGCACAGCATCCACCAAAACCAGAGCCGAAGTGCGTGGTGGTGGTCGTAAACCCTGGCGACAAAAAGGAACAGGAAGAGCAAGAGCAGGATCCATCCGTTCACCCTTATGGCGTGGCGGTGGTGTTATCTTTGGACCCAAACCCAAAGACTACAATATGAAAATGAACCGTAAAGAAAGACGGTTAGCCCTCCGTACTGCCTTCATCAGCAGAAGCGAAGATTTAGTTGTCGTAGAAAACTTCAACCAACAAATCGAAGCTCCTAAAACCAAAACTATTTTAGAAGCCTTCAGCCGTTGGGGAGTTGATCAACACTGCAAAATCTTGTTAGTAGTAACCGAACCTACCTCCGACAACGTCTATTTGTCCGTCAGAAACCTTGGCAATGTCAAAATGATCAACCACGACGGTTTGAATATTTACGACATTCTTAACGCTGACAAAATAGTTGTTACCTCTGACGCATTAGCAAAAATACAGGAGGTTTACAATGCCGAATAAAAGATACGGAAAAACGACCGCAGTAAGAAAAAGCGAAGCTGAACTCGCCGATTTAATTATTCGCCCCATCGTTACCGAAAAAGCTACTTATATGATGGAAGATAATAAGTATGTCTTTGAGTGCGTAAAACAAGCGACTAAACCTCAAATCAGAGCAGCCATCGAGAGCTTATTTGAAGTCAAAGTGGTCAAAGTCAACACCATGAACCAACCTCGCAAAAAACGCAGAGTCGGTCAAAATGTAGGCTACAAACCACAATATAAAAAGGCTATTGTCACCCTTGCCGAGGGAGACTCCTTACAAAGCACATTCTTCCCTGATCTCTAAGGGAATTGTTCACCGAAAACTGATAAATATAACAGAACTATGGGTGTTCGCACATACAGACCATATACCCCCGGAAGAAGACAAGCAGTAACCTCTGACTTTTCCGAAATTACTAAAAGTACGCCAGAAAAGTCCTTAACGAAATACGTTCATAGAAAAAAAGGACGTAACAATCGTGGGGTTATCACCAGTCGCCACCGTGGAGGCGGTCACAAAAAACTATATCGTATCATCGATTTCAAAAGAGACAAGCGCGATATTAACGCCGAAGTCTTAGCCATTGAGTACGATCCAAACCGTAACGCTCGTATTGCCCTTGTGCAGTACGAAGATGGCGAAAAAAGATATATCTTAGCCCCTGCGGGAATCCAAATCGGAGCAACCATCGTTGCTAGTGAAGAGGCCCCTTACGAAATCGGTAACGCCTTACCTTTAGGTAAAATTCCTTTAGGTACTGAAATTCATAACATTGAAATGCGCGCTGGTAAAGGTGGTCAAATCGTCCGTGCCGCCGGTGGTTTTGCTCAGTTAATGGCAAAAGAAGGTGATTATGTCACCATCAAGCTACCTTCTAAAGAAGTACGTATGATTCGTAAAGAATGCTACGCTACTATCGGTCGAGTAGGAAATATCGAAGCCAGAAACCTCAAACTCGGAAAAGCTGGTAAAACAAGACACTTGGGTATTAGACCCCATGTAAGAGGAAGTGCGATGAACCCTGTAGATCACCCCCATGGTGGTGGTGAAGGACGCGCCCCCATTGGTCGTTCCGGCCCTGTTTCTCCTTGGGGTAAACCTGCTTTAGGTAAGAAAACTCGTAAGAAGAAGAAACTCAGCAACAAATATATCGTCCGTCGTCGTAACTCTAACAAGGGTAAATAAGACGGTTAGGAAGATAAAAACAGATATTTTCACTATCACAGTAAAAAAAGTTTATGAGTCGTTCATTAAAAAAAGGACCATTTATAGCCGATAGTCTGCTCTCCAAAATCGAAAAACTAAACGAAAAAGGAGAGAAGCAAGTAGTTAAAACTTGGTCAAGGGCTTCTACCATTCTCCCCCAAATGATCGGTCATACCATCGCTGTACATAACGGTCGTACCCACGTACCCGTTTTCGTATCCGAGCAAATGGTTGGTCATAAATTGGGAGAATTTGCTCCGACTCGCACCTTTAGAGGTCACGCTAAAAGTGACAAAAAGGCAAGAAGATAAAGCAGTCGGTTCAGGATTTTAGTTGATGAGTCTTCATCAATTTTCCTACTAGCAATATTAATTATTGAACAAACTATCATGCCGAAACAAAAGGAAAAAATCGAGGTTGATACCAGCCAAGAAGTAAAAGCGATCGCCCGTTACATCAGAATGTCACCCTCCAAGGTGAGAAGGGTATTAGATCAAATTCGTGGGCGTAGCTACCGAGAAGCATTAATTATTCTCGAATTCATGCCCTACAGAGCTTGTGAACCTATCATTAAAGTTCTTCGTTCTGCGGTTGCCAATGCCGAGCATAACCAAGGATTAGATCCCACCACCTTAGTAGTAAGCACCGCTTACGCCGATGGCGGCCCTACCTTAAAACGTTACCGCCCCCGCGCCCAAGGTCGTGCATATCAAATTCGTAAACGCACCTGCCACATCACCGTAGCAGTAGCACCCCAGGCATAGTAAACCACAAGAAAAGAACTAGAAAAATAATATGGGACAAAAAGTACATCCAGTGGGTTTTCGTCTCGGTATTACCAAAGAGCATTTATCTTGTTGGTATGCAGATCCGAAAGAATATCCCCAACTTCTTCAAGAAGACCATTTAATTCGTCAGTACATTGACAAAAACCTCAGTAATGCTTCCATTGCTGAAGTCAAAATTGACCGCAAAGCCGATCAAATCGACCTATCTATCCATACCGCCCGTCCTGGGGTAGTTGTGGGTAAAGGTGGCGCTGGCATCGAAAAACTACGCACTGATTTACAAGGTTTACTTAAAAATCAGCGTCAATTTCGTGTTAATGTCATCGAGGTTGCCAATGTTGATGCTAATGCCGCTCTCATGGCAGAATTTATCGCCTCTCAACTCGAGAGAAGGGTATCTTTTCGTCGTGTAGTCAGACAAGCTCTCCAAAGAGCCGAAAAAGCTGAAGTAAAAGGCATCAAGATTCAGGTGAGCGGACGTTTGAACGGTGCTGAAATTGCCCGTAGCGAGTGGATCAGAGAAGGACGTGTTCCCCTCCATACACTCCGTGCGGACATCGACTACTGTTACCGTACAGCTTCCACCATTTATGGAATCCTAGGCATCAAAGTCTGGATTTTTAAAGGTGAAGTTATCCCCGGTGAAGAAAACTTAGAAACCCCTGCACCTCGTGGTAATCGTGAGCGCAGACAGCCTCGTCGCCAAAAATTTGAAGACAGATCCGAGTAATTAGACTTCTCCATAAATTATTTTTCGTTGGCTTGTAGTAAAGGCTTTAGCCTTTAAAATGCCCATCATTGGAGATGTCCATAGCCCAAGTTTCATGTCTTAATTTTTTAAGCCCAAGCTCTTTTAGAGAGCAATTCTGAACTATTAACTGAAAACTATGTTAAGTCCAAGAAGAACGAAATTCCGTAAACAACATCGGGGCAGAATGACGGGGAATGCTTATAGAGGTAACTCCATTAATTTTGGGGATTACGCTCTACAAGCCATTGAACCCTGTTGGATCACCTCTCGCCAAATTGAGGCGGCACGTCGGGCTATTACCCGTTATGTGCGCCGTGGTGGTAAAATATGGATCCGCATTTTCCCCGACAAACCCGTTACTATGCGTCCTGCTGAAACCCGTATGGGTTCTGGTAAAGGTAACCCTGAATACTGGGTAGCCGTAGTAAAACCCGGTCGTATTATGTTTGAGATTGCTGGTATCCCTGAAGCTACCGCTAGAGAAGCAATGCGCCTCGCTGCTGCAAAACTTCCCATCAAAACTAAGTTTATTACCAGATCGGAGGAATACTAAGAAATTATGGCTTTTCCTAAAGTCGCAGATGCAAGAAAACTCAATGATGAGGAACTCGCTCAAGAGATCGTTAACGCCAAGAAAAAGCTCTTTCAACTAAGATTAGAGCAAACCACTGGTCGCCTCGAAACACCTCATCAATTTAAGCACACTAAACGTTGGATTGCTCAATTATTGACCGTTCAAGGTGAACGTCAAAGAGGAGTTTCCAACACTACTCAAGCATAAGGAGTGAGTAAATAATCCATGGCACAAAAAGAAAGAGTAGGGGTAGTAGTTAGCAACAAAATGGATAAAACCGCTGTTGTTGCCGTTGAAAACCGTTCCCCCCATCCTAAATACGGCAAAATTGTCGTTAAAACTAAAAAGTACAAAGCACACGATCCCGAAAATCAATGTCAAGAGGGCGATCGCGTGAGAATCAGAGAAACCCGTCCCCTCAGCAAAACCAAACGCTGGGAATTGGCGGAAATTATCAGCACTAAAGCTATTTAATGTTGGTTTTCGACCTTTTGCAATCAATTCACTAATAAAAATGATTCAACAACAAAGTTACCTAAACGTAGCCGATAACAGTGGCGCTCGTAAGATTATGTGCTTAAGAGTGTTATCCACCGGTAACTGTACTTACGGTGGCATCGGTGACGTAATTATTGCCGTCGTCAAGGATGCAATTCCTAATATGGCAGTGAAAAAATCTGACATCGTTCGCGCGGTAATCGTACGCACCAAACACTCTTTACGTCGTGAAAGCGGTATGAGCATTCGTTTTGATGACAATGCCGCCGTGATTATCAACAAAGATAACAACCCCAGAGGTACCCGTGTATTTGGTCCTGTGGCGAGGGAATTGCGCGATCGCAACTTCACCAAGATCATTTCTTTAGCTCCGGAGGTACTCTAAACCATGAGATCAGCAAATCAAAGCAAAACCACCCCCGCCAGACATAAAATGCACGTCAAAAAAGGTGATACCGTGCAAATCATCTCTGGCAAAGACAAGGGTAAAGTAGGAGAAATCCTCAGAGCCATCCCCAAAGATAGCACCGTCATCGTCAAAGGGGTTAACATCAGAACCAAACACGTCAAACCCCGTCAACAAGGGGAATCTGGTCAAATCACCACCTATGAAGCCCCCATTCATAGCTCCAAAGTAATGCTTTATTCTGAAAAAGAAAAAGTAGCTAGTCGCATTAGCTATGTCATTACTGAAGAAGGTAAAAAGGTGAGAAAATTGAAAAAAACTGGCGAAATCATTGATTAATTCAATGAGCATAACGGTACTACTTTATAACCATCAGTAACCAAAGCAATGTCAAGACTAAAAACTTATTATCAAGAAACTATCACTCCTAAACTCAAGGAGCAGTTTGGTTATACTAATATCCACCAAGTTCCTAAGATCACCAAAGTTGTTATCAATAGAGGTTTAGGAGAGGCTTCTCAGAACGCTAAAGCACTAGAGTCCTCACTTAGTGAACTAGCGATTATTACTGGACAAAAGCCCGTCGTTACCCGTGCTAAAAAGGCGATCGCAGGTTTTAAAATCCGTCAAGGAATGCCTGTAGGAGCCATGGTAACCTTAAGATCTGATAAAATGTACGCTTTCTTAGATCGTCTCATTAGCCTAGCATTACCTCGTATTCGTGACTTCCGTGGCGTAAGCCCCAAAAGTTTCGACGGTCGAGGAAACTACAGCTTAGGGGTGCGTGAACAGTTAATCTTCCCCGAAATCGAATACGACAGTATCGATCAAATTCGAGGTTTTGATATTTCCATTATCACCACCGCCAACACCGACGAAGAAGGGCGCGCATTACTAAAAGAGATGGGAATGCCCTTCCGTGACAAATAATATAAGGTAATAGAGGAAAAGAAGAAAGAATGCCAGCACACGACACCATATCAGATATGCTGACTCGTATTCGTAACGCTTGTGCCGTACGCCACCCGACCGTGGCAATCCCCAGCACTCGCATGACTCGCAGTATCGCTGAGGTATTAAAAACCGAAGGCTTTATCGGCACTTACGAAGAAGTCGGCGAAGGAGTAAAAAAAGACATCGTACTCTCCTTAAAATACAAAGGCAGAAATCGTCAGCCTATTATTCATAACATCCGTAGAGTAAGTACCCCCGGTTTAAGGGTTTATAGTAAGAAAAAAGACTTACCCAGAGTCCTCGGTGGTATTGGGGTAGCAATTATTTCTACTTCCCACGGCATCATGACCGACAGAGAAGCCAGAAAACAAGGTATCGGCGGAGAAATTCTCTGCTACATCTGGTAACAATTGACAATAAACAATGGACAATTAACAATAACTTAATTCCTAACCCCTGTGGTTTTGTAAACAGAATATTGAAAATTATTAGTTGTTTATTGCTTAGACAAATTCACAATTTAGAACTTAGAAATTAAATCATGTCTCGTATTGGAAAACGTCCCATAGCGATACCTGCCAAAGTAAACGTCGATATTAACGGTCAAAACGTTAGCGTTTCCGGCCCTAAAGGCAACCTGGCCAGAGAATTACCCTCTTTGGTTACCGTTGTCCAAGAAGGGGAAACCATCCAAGTAAACCGTGAAAACGACTCCCGCAAAGCTAGAGAAAGACACGGCCTATGCCGTACCCTCGTAGCCAACATGATTGACGGAGTCAGTCAAGGTTTCGAGAAAAAACTCGAAATTCAAGGGGTAGGTTATCGTGCCCAAGCACAAGGATCAAAATTAACCCTTAACGTCGGTTATTCTAAACCCGTAGAAATGCAAATGCCCGAAGGCATCTCCGTTGCTGTTAACAGCAATACCGAGGTCGTCGTCAGCGGTATTGATAAAGAATTAGTAGGCAACATGGCGGCGAAAATCCGTGCGGTTCGTCCTCCTGAAGTTTATAAAGGAAAAGGTATTCGCTACGCTGGTGAATATGTAAGACGTAAAGTAGGTAAAGCAGGTAAGAAATAATTATGACTATTAACCGTAAAAATCTAGTCCAACGTCGCCATCTTCGCATTCGCAAAAAAGTAACTGGCACCGCTGAACGCCCTCGTTTAGCCGTATTTCGTTCCAATTTACATATTTATGCTCAATTAATTGACGATGTAGCCCAACATACCTTGGCGAGCGCATCTACTTTGGATAAGGAATTAAGAGATAAACTTGGTTCTAGCTCCAACTGTGATGCTTCCGCTGAAGTTGGTAAATTAGTCGCTCAAAGAGCATTATCCAAAGGCATTGAGAAAGTAGTTTTTGACCGTGGTGGTAACTTATACCATGGACGAGTCAAGGCCTTAGCTGATGCCGCCCGTGAAACAGGTCTTAACTTTTAAGAGGAAATCATCATGGCAAAAGAGCGCGAACAAAAAGATCAACGCAAAGGCAAACAAAGAAAACGTAGAGAAAAAGACAACAGCTGGCAAGAAAGAGTGGTTCAAATCCGCCGTGTTAGTAAGGTTGTTAAAGGTGGTAAAAAACTTAGCTTCCGTGCGATCGTTGTTGTTGGCAACGAAAAAGGTCAGGTGGGAGTGGGAGTTGGTAAAGCAGGAGACGTAATTAATGCGGTTCGTAAAGCTGTTACCGACGGTAAAAAACACCTTATCACCGTTAAAATCAACAAAGCTAGTTCTATTACCCATGTCAGCAATGGTGTAGCTGGTGGAGCAAAAGTATTCATGCGTCCCGCCGCTCCCGGTACTGGGGTAATTGCAGGGGGTGCCGTGCGTACCGTCTTAGAATTAGCAGGAATTAAAAATATTTTAGCTAAACAACAAGGATCTAATAATCCTCTCAATAACGCTCGTGCGGCGGTTAATGCCCTTGAGCAAATCCGTAGTTTCTCTGAGGCTGCCCAAGAGAGAGATATTCCTTTAGAACAAATTTATTCATAAGCCCATTGCTAAATAGTAATAACTATGAGACTTCATAATATTGGACCCAAACCCTCATCTAAAAAGCGTCGTCGCCGTATCGGTAGAGGTATTTCTGCTGGACAGGGTGCAAGTGGCGGTTTTGGGATGAGAGGTCAAAAATCTCGTTCTGGTACTGGTACTAAACCGGGTTTTGAAGGGGGACAAATGCCCCTTTACAGACGAGTACCTAAGTTAAAACACTTTACTGTTGTCAATCGTAAGGAATACACCATTATTAACGTAGAAAAGTTGGCAGGTTTACCTGCTAATTCTGAAGTTACCCTAGAATCTTTAATGGATGCGGGTATCATCACCACCAATGATGGTCCTTTAAAAGTTTTAGGTAATGGAGATTTAGGAGTTGCTTTAACTGTTAAGGCGGCTGCTTGGTCTAAATCTGCTCAGGAGAAAATTGAGACCGCTGGTGGTTCAATTTCCGCCCCTGACCATGGCAATACTGATCAATAAATGTCAAGATACTAAGGGGAGAGGTCAAATAATTGATAGGAAGTGATTGACAATTGATGGTTAATTACTTTTAACTTAAATTTAGACGGTTATTTATTTAACTTAAGTTCTGAATAAGAACTATCAGTCTGATTAGGTTTGAGGATTCTGATTGCAGGTTACAAGTTGTTAACTGTCAATTGTCCATTGTTTGACCCTTAATTGTAATTTATTCACCATCATTATATTGATATTTTAAATCATGGTTGTCAGCAGAGAAAAAACACCTACTGCTCAGGAAACCTTCATGCAAATGGCACAAGCCGCAGGGCTTCGCAGTCGTTTGCTTATTACGGTAGGTTTATTAATTGTAGTTCGTTTGGGAATTTATATTCCCATACCAGGTATTGATCGTGATGCTTTTGAAGCGGCGGTTCAAAATTTACCTTTTTTAGGTTTTTTAGATCTCTTCACGGGGGGCGGTTTGGCTACTGTGGGGATTTTTGCGTTGGGAATTTTACCTTACATTAATGCTTCTATCATCATTCAACTTTTAACTTCTGCGATTCCTGCTTTAGAGGATTTACAGAAAAATGAAGGGGAAGCCGGACGCCGTAAAATTGCCCAAATCACCCGTTATGTGGCTCTTGGTTGGGCGATAATTCAATCCACAGGTATTACTATCGGTTTATTACGCCCCTATGCAGTGGATAATAGTCCTATTTTTATTGTTGAAACAGTACTGGCTCTGGCTGCTGGTTCAATGTTTGTGATGTGGGTGTCTGAGTTAATTACTGAAAGGGGTTTAGGAAATGGTGCTTCTTTGTTGATTTTTGTCAACATTGTAGCGGTATTACCCCGTACTTTGGGTAATACTATCGATTATGCTCAAACTGGAGGGCGGGAGGCGATCGCCCAGGTTGTCTTACTCATCCTTGTTTTCTTGGTCATGATCGTGGGTATTGTCTTTGTACAGGAAGGAACTCGTCGTATTCCTATCATTTCTGCCCGGCGTCAAGTGGGGCGCCGCTTATACCGTGAGCGCACCAGTTACCTACCTTTAAGACTTAATCAAGGTGGGGTAATGCCGATCATTTTCGCTTCTGCGGTTTTGGTTTTACCATCTTCTGTGGCAGGATTTGCCGATGGTACACCTTTCAACAGTTTTATTAACAACGTGGCTTTAGCACTACGTCCAGGTTCTATCTGGTATGTGGTTGTTTACTCTGTGTTAATTATCTTCTTCAGTTATTTTTATGCTTCTTTGATTTCTAATCCTGAAGACATTGCCCAAAACTTGAAGAAAATGGGGTCTAGTATCCCCGGGATTCGCCCGGGTAAAGCTACTGTGGCTTACATTGAAGGGGTTTTAAATCGTTTAACTTTATTGGGGGCGATTTTCTTAACCATCGTGGCCACTGTGCCTACTTTTGTGGAAAGCGCGACGGGAGTAACTACTTTCCAAGGTTTCGGTGCTACTTCTTTACTGATTTTGGTGGGGGTTGCCATTGATACTGCGAAACAGGTTCAAACCTATGTTATCTCTCAACGTTATGAAGGTATGGTTAAAGACTAAAGTCTTTTCCCCTCTTTTGGGGGGCTTTACTATTCCTTTTTTCTTTGGTGTGATTTATACGCCATCTGATATTTGATTCTGATAAGTAAATATTTCATTGTCAATTGTCAATTATCAATTATCAATTACGAAAACATGACTAGATTAATTTTTTTAGGAGCTCCAGGGGCAGGAAAGGGTACTCAGGCTGAGATTTTGGCAAAAGGTTTGAGTATTCCCCACATTTCTACTGGAGATATTTTACGGAGTGCGATCGCCCAGCAGACTCCTTTAGGAATCAAAGCTAAATCCTATGTGGATAACGGCGATTTAGTACCCGATGAGTTAATCCTTGATCTAATCAAAGATAGATTGAGTCAAGATGATGCTCAGAAAGGTTGGATTTTAGACGGTTTCCCCCGTAATGTTCCCCAAGCGGAGTTTCTTTCCACTCTCTTGAGGGGATTAGATCAAAATTGTACGGCAGTAATTAACCTCGCAGTACCTGATTCTACTTTAATGCAAAGGCTTTTAGGTCGTGGCAGAAAAGACGACAACGAGGAAACCATCGCCAACCGTTTAGAGGTTTACCGTCAGAAAACTGCTCCCCTCATTGATTTTTATCAACATACAGGGTTATTGAAAACAGTTAATGGCGATCGCACCTTAGAAGAAATCAGTACCGACTTACAAACAATAGTGAAATCCTAACCATAACCGTAATTTCTTAAAACAAAGAGATTTGGTATGATCAACAAGGATTTAAAAAATATAAAGAGGACTATTGTATGTCAAAAAAAGATCTGATTGAAATGGAAGGCACCGTAACAGAATCCTTGCCTAACGCCATGTTTCGTGTGGACTTAGATAATGGATTTAACGTACTTGCCCATATCGCCGGGAAGATTAGACGTAATTACATCAAAATTTTACCGGGCGATCGTGTCAAAGTAGAACTCACGCCCTATGATTTGAGTAAAGGAAGAATTACTTATCGTCTCAAAGGGAAAAAATAATATTTATTTTCAGATTCAAATTCAACAAATCGAGAGGAAAATTCAAAGAATTATTTTTTAATCATTATAAAAATGTTAGAGAATCATGACATAAAAAAGCTCTCGGAAAACCGTTGAAAACAGCTGAAAATAGGTAAATTAGTATATTTGACACAAAAATAAAATATTGTTATAATTAAAGGCTTGCAGTGTAAACTAATACTATGAAAGTTAGAGCATCAGTCAAAAAAATCTGTGACAAATGCCGTGTAATCCGCCGTAAAGGGCGAGTTATGGTAATTTGCGAAAACCCAAAACATAAACAACGCCAAGGGTAAACTTTAACCACAAGTTTAACCTAAGAAAACCAAAAGTTGACCAAATTGGGAAAAAATAAAGAAACAAAAGGAAACTATTAGACATGGCACGGATATCCGGTATTGACTTACCTCGTGATAAACGAGTAGAAATAGGACTAACCTACTTATACGGCATCGGTTTAGTAACCTCACAAAAAATCTTAGCTGCCACAGGAGTAAATCCTGATACCAGAGTTAAAGATTTAAGTGACGAAGATATTGCTAAACTCAGAGCCCATATCGAAGAAAATTATCAAATAGAAGGGGATTTGCGTCGTTTAGAAGCGATGAACATCAAGCGACTAGGGGATATTGGCACCTACCGTGGTCGTCGTCATCGTCAGGGTTTACCCGTCAGAGGGCAAAGAACCAAAACCAACGCCAGAACCCGTAGAGGTCGCAGAGTTGCTATTGCAGGGAAGAAAAAAGCTCCTAAGAAATAAAATATTGTTTATGTGGAAGCAAAAACATATAGGCGGAAAAACGTTGCATCCAAATATTGTTATTCTTCCCTTAGCGATTTCCCAGAGGAGAAAAAAAATTAGTGCCTAAAAGTAGAAATTAGATTAATTAACAACCAGAACTAAATTAAACAAATTCAGTAAAAGAGGTAAAAAAACCATGGCAAAACCCACAAAACGGGGAGGTCCAAAAAAACAAAAGAAAAATATTCCTAGTGGTACTGCTTACATCAAATCCACATTTAACAATACCATTGTTACTATTACCGACACCACTGGCAACGTAATCTCTTGGGCAACTGCGGGATCTAGTGGTTTTAAAGGCGCAAAAAAAGGAACTCCTTTCGCGGCTCAAACCGCTGCCGACAGCGCCGCTCGTACCGCCATGGATAACGGTATGAAACAAGTAGAAGTGATGGTCAGTGGACCAGGGGCAGGAAGAGAAACCGCCATTAGAGCATTACAAGGAGCAGGATTAGAAATCACTTTAATTCGTGACATCACCCCCATTCCTCACAATGGTTGTCGTCCTCCGAAAAGAAGAAGAGTATAGTTTTGTTTCCAGTCCTATTTATGCTGTTATCACGACCACTAATTAGGATCAATCAACAGAACTGTTACTTATCAAAACTCAAATCCAAACCTGACTTCATACATCGAGGAAATAATCACTGTGGCTGTGTTTAAAATAGACTGTTTAGAAAATAAAACTCAAAAAAATCAAGGTCAATACGGAAAGTTTGTCCTAGAACCTTTGGAAAGAGGTCAGGGCATTACCGTTGGTAACTCCTTGAGAAGGGTTCTTTTATCTAACTTAGAGGGTGCAGCAGTGACTGCCGTAAGAATTGCGGGGGTTAACCACGAGTTTGCTGTGATTGACGGGGTGAGGGAAGATGTGTTGGAAATTATGCTAAACATGAAAGAACTCGTGTTTAAGAGCTACAGTGACACACCCCAAATCGGTCGTTTGGTGGCAACAGGTCCTGACACGGTAACCGCCGCTCAGTTCAGTTTACCATCAGAGATTGAGATAATTGAACCAAATCACTATATTTGTACCTTGGGCAAGGGTGCAAAATTAGAAATGGAATTTAAGGTAGAAAAAGGTAGGGGTTATCGTGCCATTGAGAAAGGTAATGATGAAACTTCTTCCCTTGATTTTCTGCAAATAGATTCAGTATTTATGCCTGTTTCTAAGGTTAACTTTACGGTGGAAGAAGTACGCCATGAAGGACAGTTAGCGGATCGCTTAATTTTAGAAATCTGGACTAATGGCAGTATGAAACCTGAGGAAGCTCTTTCTGAGGCGGCCTCTATTTTAATAGGTTTATTTACTCCCTTAGAAGATGTGGATAACATCAGAGGAAAAACTGAGGTTCAACCCGTAGAGGAAGATCCTACCAGTCAAATTCCCATTGAAGAATTAAATCTATCTGTAAGGGCTTACAACTGTCTAAAACGGGCTCAAATTAATACCGTGGCAGATTTACTTGAGTATTCCCAAGATGATTTATTAGAAATCAAAAACTTTGGTCAAAAGTCAGCAGAGGAAGTTATAGAGGCTTTACAACAGCGTCTAGGCATCACTTTAGCGGAAGGGAAGGCTAAAGATGTGACGGGGGATTTGATTGATAATCAAGAGCCTGTTGCGACACCCTAGGGTTATCAATCTTGTTTTTGAACAGTAATCTAAGATCAAAAAATCTTTATTTATCATTTATTAAGGAGGAAATCCATGAGACATCGTCGTAAGGTAGCCCAGTTGGGTTTACCTGCTGATCAAAGAAAGGCTCTTTTAAGGGCTTTGACTACTCAGTTATTGAGAGAAGGGGAAATTGTAACTACCAAGGCTCGTGCTAAGGCTGTTCGTTCTACTGCGGATAAAATGATCACTTTAGCTAAGGATGGTTCTGTGGCAGCTCGTAGAAGAGCTTTAGGCTTCATCTATGATAAGGATTTAGTTAATGATATTTTTGCTAAAGCAGCGGAACGTTATGGCAACCGTAACGGTGGTTATACCCGTTTAATTCGTACTAAAAACCGTCGTGGGGATAATGCTGAAATGGCTATCCTTCAGTTAGTATAGTTATTTCTTTGGCTATTGATCTGATGAATTCTTCTAACCTTGACTTAAAAAGAATTGCTTTGGTAGTTCAGTATATCGGTACTAACTTTCATGGTTGGCAAAGACAACCTCATCATCGTAGCATACAGGAAGAAATTGAAACGGCGATCGCCCTTACCCTTGGTCATGATGTAACCATTCATGGAGCAGGTAGGACAGATAGTGGAGTCCATGGAGCGGCTCAGGTGGCTCACTTTGATGCGGTATCAAGTATTCCCCCCGAACGTTGGGCAAAGGTGTTAAATACTCGCCTAGGGGATGATGTTTTGATCAGAGCATCGGCAGAGGTTAGCCAAGACTGGCACGCTTGTTTTTCCGCTTTAGCTCGTCGTTATCGTTATACTATATATACTGGGAAAATTCCCAATTTATTCTTAAAACCCTTTACTTGGCATTACTATCATCACCCCTTAGATGCGGAAATCATGGCAGAGGCTTTACAACCTTTGTTAGGGACTCATGATTTTAGTGCTTTTCGCCGTGCAGGTTCTCCCCGTCCCCATTCTTTTTTAGAAGTTCAAGATGTCTCCTGCCAAAGAATCAAAGACTTAATCCATATTGAGATTCAAGCCAGTGGTTTTTTGTATGGTATGGTGCGCTTGTTAGTAGGATTGTTAGTGGAGGTAGGATCTAGAGTGCGATCGCCCTTAGAATTTAAAAACATTTGGGTCAATCAACGTCGAGATCTTGTCAAATACTCAGCACCAGCCAAGGGACTATGCTTTTTAAGAGTTCATTATCCAGAGTTTCCCATCCCCGAATCGGTGTGGTATAACAGTCAACCTATTTTTACTTTTAGTTAAAATTGACCATCAAATAAAATGAATAAAACAACAGTACCCAAAATAGAAGACATCGATAAAAAGTGGTTCGTTGTCGATGCCGAAAATCAACGTCTAGGACGTTTAGCCACCGAAATTGCTAACGTTTTAAGAGGTAAAAACAAACCTAACTTTACTCCCCACCTAGATACAGGAGACTTCGTTATCGTTGTTAACGCCGAAAAAGTTGTAGTAACTGGTAACAAAAGCTCCCAAAAATTATACCGTCGCCATTCAGGGCGCCCAGGCGGTATGAAAACTGAAACCTTTGAAAAATTACAAAACCGCATTCCCGAAAGAATTATCGAAGTGGCAGTTAAAGGAATGCTTCCTAAAAATAGCTTAGGACGTAGTTTATTTACTAAACTTAAAGTTTACACCGGGCCTAGTCATCCCCATGAGGCACAACAACCCGAAGCATTAAACATCCAAACCATTCCCGCAGGAGGTAAATAAGAATGTCTGATAAAGTAGTTTACTTAGGAACAGGTCGCCGTAAGGCTTCCGTTGCTCGTGTTCGTTTAGTTCCAGGATCTGGATCAATTACGGTTAATGGAAAAGATGCTGTTGATTATTTTCAACAAATTCAAGGATACATTCAAGCTGTAAAAGCTCCCCTCGAAACCCTAGGTTTAGAAAGTGAATATGACATTTTAGTTAATGCCCATGGTGGTGGTTTAACTGGTCAGTCGGATGCGGTTAAATTAGGAGTAGCTAGGGCTTTATGTCAGCTTGATCCTGAAAATCGTCAACCCCTAAAAACCGAAGGTTATTTAACCCGTGATCCCCGTGCGAAAGAGCGTAAGAAATACGGTTTACGTAAAGCCCGTAAAGCTCCTCAATTCTCTAAACGTTAATATTATTTACGGAGGTTTTAGGTACTGCTATATTAACGATTTGGTTAATTGAAGTGTACTTAAACTCCTTTTTAATATTTTGTTCATTTTCATAATTTATTATCAATTTATAGTTAGGAGAAAATAATGCCTAAGTCTGGAATTCATCCTGAATGGTATCCCGATGCCAAAGTAATTTGTAACGGTGAAGTCGTTATGCACGTTGGTTCTACTAGACCCGAAATTAATGTGGAGGTTTGGTCTGGAAACCATCCTTTTTATACTGGAACTCAAAAAATTATTGACGCTGAAGGTCGTGTGGATCGTTTCTTACGTAAATACGGTATGCTCTCAGGGAATCAACCCAAAGAGAATAAAACCGAAGAAAATAAATAGTTTTGACCTTATTGCTACTATTCAAACCCTTCTCTTATTTTGAGGGGGGTTTTTTATATTGGAGTTTCTGAATTTATACAAAACAAACTAAACCACCATAATATGATGCCAAATCCGATTCAGAAAACATATCATCACTCCCCTTGCAATGAATTACAAGGCTAACAGATAGTTTATCGTTCAATAAATTGACCTGAGGTATATTTTGATTCACGGATTTAGTATGATTTAGCAAATCCTTATTTATTGATTGGTAAAACTAACTCATCTGGATCTAGAATAAATACAGTTATTTGGTTCTCATTTTCCTCAATCATTGTTACATGGGAAGCTATTTTAAAAGTATCCGCTTGACGATAGGATGGGGGTAATGCTCTGATATTGTCGGGGGAAACATCATATAAACTCGGGGTGTTGCTTACGATGATGCCAAACTTTTCTCCAGTGCTGTTGGTAACAAGGAGTAAGTATTTTTTGTCTTCTCCTTTAAAGGTACTCGGGGTATTAAAAAATTTTTTGTGTAAGTCAATGACAGTTATTTCTTCTCCTTCTATGGTAGCCATGCCGTAGTGATTTAAACCGCTACTGTAGATGGTGGAAAAATTGACTACCTTTTGGACAACGTCTATATGAAAAGCTGTGTTGAGTTTACCAATGGGAAAACTTAGTAGTTTTATTTTACTTACTACGGTATTAGGTTCGGGGGAAGATAGGTTGGCAAGATTCATGAACTTAGTGTTTTATTGTTAGATATTTTTGTAAACCACAGCACCATCACTATGTCTATTGTACCCACAAATTAACTGCTCTGTTTCTAGTTTCAATAATGTTTCTTTAACGATGGTGGGGCTTAATTCTGTGGCGATAATTAAGTCGGAAACGGTCATTTCTCCTTGTTTTTTAATAGCTTTAAGAATTTGAAGTTCGAGGCTCTGAGGTTGGGGATTATTGGGGGGTGATAGAGGTAATTGGTTTTGGATTAGGCTAAAAGGTAGGGGGTTATTTCCAGTCTGGGAACTCTGGGCGATCGCCAATTTGTCCCGTGCATGACGAACAGAAATAATATTTTCAATGGTGCCACCTACGGCAACTACCCCCCAGATGTCTTCAAAGTCTGGTTCTTCTACCATGGCAAAAAAGATGAAAAAAGTAATGGCAGCCGCCCAATAACGATTAGTATATAGGTAGCCGAATGGAGAGAAAAGAAATGTTAAAATTCCTGTAACAAAAAGATTTTTTTTTGCTCTTTTTTCGAGGTTATATAGTTTCTCAAGATTTTTTTCACCCATGGTATTAACCTCAACTTACTATAGTTTTATTTTAACATTTATCTTTTTTTTTCCAATATTTTTTATGTAAAGTTTTATTTTGTTTTTTAATAAGAATTAATATCAAATAGTAAGCAAGAATAGAAAGGGTTAGTCCGACAAAAAAAGAACCTGTTAAGAGTGTTACGGTAATTTCTGCCCCTGAATCAGCTAAATTTTGCCATGACTCGGAATTAAATTCATCTAGGTTATTGATGGAAATTTGAAAAATATTTTCGAGGATAAATAAACCAATTTGATAATTGAATAAAAAGATAGGAACATAGGTAAAAGGGTTACTAATCCAAGTACCCATCATAGCGGTTGCTTTATTTGCTCTTAAAATAATTGCTAATAGTAAAGCGACGATCATTTGTAAACCAAAAAAAGGAAAACTACCTGTAAAAACACCGATAGCAAAACCACGGGCGATCGCCTTTGGCTTTTCTTTAACCCTTAAAATACGTAAAATAAAATATTGATAATAACGTTTAATAAATGATTTTTTTGGCTTTTTCTTCAAGGAAATATCTTTTTTTTCAGAAAGATTATGAATAGATTTTGATTTATTTTTTAGCATTGAGCTATAATATAAATGTTGTTTTTAATATATTTATCTTTATAGACAAAATATAAACATGATAGGTTTATTTTTAAGATTATAATAACAAATTATTTTCATAGTAAAAGTTGAGTAACCCTTGACATTTTCGACTTTCCCGATTTTCTCAGATAAATAATATTGTCGATATTCTATTTTCTCTTCAATGACAACTAACAAGCAAATTCCCCTATTTCCACCCCGTACCGTCGATGAATTAGTGGCTGATATTGAATTGCTCACCGCAGAAATTCAAGAACTATATTGTCAAGATCAAGTACCGTGGATAATTGGATATAGTGGCGGTAAAGATAGCTCCTGTATTTTACAATTAATCTGGAGTGCGATCGCCCTGTTGCCCCCCAAAAAAAGACAAAAAAAAGTTTACGTCATTACCAACGATACCTTTGTGGAAAATCCCATCGTATCCCATTGGGTAAAAGGCTGTATTAACACCATCAACCAATCAGCCCAAGAACAAAATATGCCCTTCATTGCCCATATTACCCACCCTGTCGTTAAAGACACCTTCTGGGTATGCCTCATCGGAAAAGGCTACCCTGCCCCCCGCCAAGGCTTTCGCTGGTGTACCGATAGAATGAAAATTCAACCAGCGAATCAATTTATTAGGGAAACTGTCCGAGCCAATGGAGAAGTTATTCTCGTATTAGGCACTCGTAAAGCAGAAAGTACCACCCGCAAAAAAAATATGGAAAAACATGAAAAAGGTAGATTTAGAGCTAGATTAAATATCAATTCTCGTTTACCTAACTCCTATATTTATACCCCCATCGAAGATTGGCGCACCGATGAAGTGTGGATGTATTTACTTCAATGGCAAAATCCATGGGGAGGAGATAATCAAGACTTATTCACCATGTATCGAGGCGCTACCGCCGACAACGAATGTCCTTTAGTAGTGGATACATCAACCCCTAGTTGTGGGGATTCTCGCTTTGGTTGTTGGGTGTGTACCATGGTAAGCAAAGATAAATCCATGGAAGCCATGATTCAAAATGACGAAGATAAAGAATGGTTACAACCTCTGTTAGATTTGAGAAATGAATTAGATATTCGGGATGATCGAGATAAAAGAGATTTTAGGCGTATTTATGGTAAAGTCGAGCTTTTTGAGCGTAATATCGATGGAGAAACCACCGTACAAAATATCCCTGGCCCTTATTTAAAACAATGGCGAGAATATTGGTTAACCAAAGTCTTAGAAGCCCAAATGAGTATTAGAAATAATGCTCCCCCCGAATTTCGTGACATAGATTTAATCTCCATTGCTGAATTGAGTGAAATTAGAAAAATTTGGCTAGAGGAAAAACACGAATTTGATGATAGCTTACCCCGTATTTACCAAGAAATAATTGGCGAAGAATTTCCAGATCCTCGTATCGGTGCAGGTAATTCCCTTTTAGGTTCAGAGGAATGGCAAACCCTAGAGGAATTGTGCGAAGGAGATAGTATGCACCTAGAATTAATGACTCGTTTATTAGATACTGAAAGACAATATGTCACCAAAGTTCGTCGTGTGGGTATTTATCAAGCCCTTGAAAAATGTTTTCACACAAGTTCTCGTTCTCAAGAAGAGGCGATCGCCAATGCCGAGTACATTAGAGAGGTCAAAAATGCAGCTAAAAAAGGGGATATAAAAGAATTACAACAGAAACTCTCTTGGGGCAAAATGAAGTTTAACGGAAAACAGTAAAGGTGTAAATAATGGACAAGTGACAATTAATAAACGCTTACCTGCAACCAGTTACCTAAAACCTCACAATATTAATAACGGCGTTGGTGAATTAAGGTATGATTCTTAGTGGAGTTTGGCAATATAGAACGGGCAATGGGCAATATTAATAATAGTTTTAATAGTGTACATTTACTGTAATTCAATAATGCTTCATACTTAAAATCAGCAATGCTTTAACAACTGTTATCCCGAACTGAGGTTTAATTATTATTACCTAAACCCCCCATCACCCACACTGTCAACTATTATGCCAAACTTAAGTTGCATCACCAGAGAAGAAAGAAGAACTATCATCATTATCATCCTCTCCATAATTAGTATTTAAAAAGCTAGACTCATCATCCTCTAACGGTTCAATTTCCTGATTGTCAAAACCAACATTATTAATCACCGCCCCAATGATAGGTAACTCCTCCTCAATAAAATCATCAATGGTAGTGCCTAAAAGATTTCTCAAACTCTTACCAGGATGAGTAACCAAAACAATACCATCCACAAAAGGTTCTAACAATAAAGCATCATTACAACTAGATAAAGATGGAGTATCGATGACCACAAAATCATACTGCGATCGCACATAGCGCAAGAAAGACTTAATCTCGCTAGACTCAAGAATAGCCGGGGCTTGTTTTTGAAAACCAGGACTAGGAACAATGGAAAAATTAGGAATTTCTGGCACACGCTGAACCAAAGAACTTAAATCTCCATTACCTCCCCCTTGAAAATCATAATAACTAACAGGATTAATCGATAAAGCCGGATCAGGTTGTAACTGAAAATACTTACGAGAACCAGGATTCTTATCCCGTAAATCTAACTCCACCAACAAAGTACGTTTCCCCGCATTAGCAGAGGCGATCGCCAAATTATAAGCAGTGACAGTGCGTCCTTCATCAGCAATCACACTAGCCATCATCACCACTTTAGTATTATCACCACCTAAGCGACGAATATTACTACGAAAACGCTCATAAAACCTTGAATAAGGAGAATCAGACTCAAATATGATCGGCATAGCCTTACGAAAAGGCTCAGGATTTTGTACCATCGGCAACTCCGCCAACAAAGGAACATCCCGCTCTCCAAAAAAGTCTTGTAACTCCTTAGAAGTATGTAATCTTTCATCCAAAGTAGCAAAGAGGAAAACTACCCCCATAGCCGAAGCAAAACCAATAACCACACCGATACCCACAATTAAAATGGGACTCGTAGCAGGAGGTACAGGGGGACTAGGCTCACGAATCAAAAAAGCAGGTTGCACAATGGTAAAACTACTATCGGCCTCCGCCTCCGCCGATTGAGCATCCACCAAAGCCGCAAAAATAGTCTCATATAAAACCCTCTGAGCCTGAACTTCTTGAATGAGGGAAGTTTGTTGGGTTTGTCTTTCAGGAAACTGCTCATACTCTTGACGCAAAGTATTTTGCACCTCCTCCACCGCCCTTAACTGTCCTGCCACCGCATTTCGTTGGCCCTGTAAATCAATTAACCGTGCGGCTAACTGCGCCCTCGTTTGATCTAAATTACTAGCATCACGGACGCTACCATCAACGGGTTGAAAAACTCGATCAGTGCCAATCACCTCCCTACCCCTTTCCTCCAATAATCTTTCATTGAGGGCTTTTTGTTCCCTTAACTCAACCATAGTAGGATGATCATCCCTTAAGTCCGTTTGTAGTCGCTCCAACTCCAAATCATTTTGTAAAATCAAAGCCCTTAAATTAGCAATAATGGGATCAGCACTCAGAGCAGAAGAAACATAAGCCTCCTCAGGGGTTAACTGTAACTGCTCTTGTAAGGTTTGAATTTCCGCATCAATTCCCGACAACAATACATCTAATTGCCTTTTTTGTTGTTCAGAACTGGTAATTCCCCCAAACAAACTGCCATCTTGCACAGATAACAGTAAAGCTCCCTCATTGGAAATATAACTATAGTAGTCTTGTTCGGCTTCTCTTACATCCTCTCGAACCTGATTGAGTCTTGTTTGTAAATCCGTAATCTTATTTTGTAGGCGAATGGTATTGATACGATAACTTTCATTAACAATCTCCTCCATAAAAACCTGTAACACCGTTCTTGACTCCTCTGGAGTTCTGCCCCCGTCATAGCGAAAGGTTATCAACGGTACTCGGTTATCGGGAGTTGCCGTGGGGGCGGGTTCTTCCTCTGGTAAACCTAGAATTAAATCAGCCACAGCCCTTTCGGTTTGTCTCAAATTAAAATCAATACGATTAGCAATATTTTGAATTACCTGTTGAGAAATAAGATCTTGAATATTACTTGAGCGCCCCTGACTTCTTAATTCTTCCCCCGCCGAAGTGAAAATAGGTAAAGGACTATTTACAGATAAACGACCAAAGGCCAAAATTTGGTCTTCTGCCCTTTCTGGTTCGGGGACGAGGGTAAAAAGGAAAGAACCCCCCGTAATCACTGTAAAGACAATTAAACCAAGCCATTTATGTTCATTAAGGGAAATTAAAAAACGGGTAACAATAGGAGGTGCCATAAAGAATAGTTACTATCAATGAATTTATTTTAAAAACGGAAATTATTATTACGATTATTGCTATCAAATAAGTTGCCATCAAAGACATCTTGGATAAAGTTAGTAAAACCAAAAATATCTCTGATAGGTTGAGTGATAATCCTGATTCCCCCCAAAATTCTGCCTAAAAGAGTTCGACTAACCACAATAACATCATCTTCCCTTAGGGGAACATTTTGGGCCATATCTCCTTGTTCGATGGTTTGACGGACATTAAGGGATTGGGTGACAACCCTTCCCAATTCGGGGTCAAAACGCATTAAGGTAACTTCGTTATTGGTGACTAGGGGAATAAATTCGGGAAGCAGTGCTACCGCATCAAGGAAGGTACTACCGTTAGGAATATTAATATTACGGAGGGTTGCCCCTGCCGCCCCTGTGGGTGCTACTACCCTGACTTGGATTAGGGGTTGGGGAACATTAGTACGGGAGATAAATACTTGGTCATAGTCTTGATCTTCTCCTACTTCTAGGGCAGAAACTACTACGGTATCTCCCGGTTGAAGGCGGATGCGGGGTTCTCCTGTGCCTTCAATGAGTGGTTTATAAAGATCTACTTCTTCTTCTATTAGGGTATCATCGGTAAGGCGACGACGAACGATAATTGAACGCATATCAGCTCGATTGGTTGTTCCCCCTGCTAGGGTAAGGAGAGAACTCATGGGGATTCCATCACTAACGGTATAATAGCCCGGTCTGGCAACTTCTCCAATAACGGTAAGGTTAAATGGTCGTTGCCCTGTGAGTACGGCTAAAACTTGGGGGGGTTCTCTAAGGTAGCGGTTTCCTAGTTCAAAACTAATTTTGTTTTCTATTTCTTCGGTGGTTAAACCTTTGAGGGATATGCGTCCAAGGATTGGTACAACGACGTTTCCTTGAGCGTCTAATGTTCCGGAGAAGTTAAATTCGGGAAATCTGGCTACGGAGACGTTAATGGAGTCGCCAAAGTCGAGGCGATAATCGTTGAGGTGTTGGGCGTTGCCTTGGTCAAAGGGTTCTGGTTCGTAGCCTCTGGGTACGGAGGGAAAGTTGCTTGGGGGGGTAGTTTGTAAGGGGGAGTTATTTTGTGACCATGCTATTTTTTGGGGTGTAAGAATCACGACTAGGAGAGGGTATAAGAGTATGAGGAGGAGATTAAACTTATTAGCCATTGTGATCTTGGTTATTTTTATGTTTCAGAGTATAGCAATTTTGATGGCGGGAAGAAAGGGAATTTTGGTGATGATTTTTTGATTGGTAAATTATTTTTCTGGGGTGATTTTGGTCATGATTTGGGTTTGAACTTGTTGGGCGAGGGTTGTTATTTCTTCTTGTTTTGGTTTTATTTCGGCTAGAGGTTCTATGTATAGTCTTAAACTGATGGCTACCCACCCAGTGCGATCGCCCTTTATTTGACTTTTCAAATCACTAAAAAACCAATGATAGGGTTTATGGTGTCCACCATCTTTCCATGTGTACCAATTCATCATTGCCACGGTGTTATTATTATTCCAACCCCTTTGAAATAATGCGGTAATCGTATCATTATTGTCAGCATTAAAGGTAATGGTTTGTTGGGAATCCGTTGACCAATCTTGAGGATCAATTAGGGGAATTATTGTTTGTTGATTGTCTCTATTGGTGATGGTAAAAGCTCGAGAACATCTTGTATCTAGGGATTCTAAAATGATGTTTAATGTGTTTTTATCAACGTTTTTTTGACTTATTAATTCACCAATATTTTTTGCTGATGATTGTATATTTAGTTCTTCTGGTGCTAGGGTAAGTTTATCGGAGATTTCCTGTAAACAAAAGGAAGCACTTACGTTTAAATTTTCTAAATCAGTCCATTCTACACTTGGTTTATCCTTAAAATAGGGCTGAGGATGTATTAACAAACTAACTGTTTGATTATCTTTTTCCATGATTTGCCAATACCAATTTTTACCATTTAGTCTGACTAGATTTCTATCAATAAGTTCCCAATCCTCTAACAAAATTGGCTCATTTCTCAACTGACGAATTAACCCCATATTGCTAGGTTCATTTTCTTGACTCCAACTCCAATTACCTCCTTTAAAATAGCCAGGTAGAATACCAATAATAATTAATAGCATTAATACTATTATTAAGATTATATAGTAATATTTTTTTTGTTTTTTAGTAGTCATTTTATGACATTATTAATGTGTATTGTATATTGATTTAATGTCCTAAAAATTAAAATTAAAATCATCTTCGTCATTAGTTGTTAATTGATTTAATTTTGGTTCTGAATTAGAGTAAAAGTTGATTTTTTCAATCCATAAAAGTAGTCCAAAAATACAAATTAACATTCCCGTGGAATAAACTTCTCCTCCCCAACTATCATGAAACCAAACAAATAAAGAATCTTGTCTTGCACCGTGAAAAAATGCCAAAATAGTATTACGAAACACATTGCCGATGACGCTAATAAATACCGCCCCTACTAATAATAATAAAGAGCGAGTGCGATCGCCCAAAACACCCCGCCAATAGAGTAAAATAAGGGAAATATATAAACTGGTAAAAAGCATCTTTAATCCCGCACAATAGGGGGCAACTTCTACCAAACGCCCATTGACGGAGATATAAATACCATTAACACTCACATCAAAACCGAGATGAAACAATAAAAACCCTGAAAGGGTAGCAATCAATCTTTGTAACCAAAGGGTATAAGGAGTAATCAGATAGGGAATAGAATTAGGAGTAGCAAGGATAATGAGGATAAAGGGAAACCAAAGTAACTTCAAACCAGCCTTACCTTTCAAAAAGTAACATATTCCCAACAAAATAATGGGAAATGAAAGATTAACTAATTCTGGCACTCCTGAAAGATAAAAAATACTAGCGATGGTAATGGGGAAAAATCCTTGTGGGCGATATTGATTGGGTAATTGATGCCATTTTTTTCTATCCAACCAACATAGATAGAAAGCGAAGGGAATTCCAATCACTCCATGGCTAAAATATTCATGCTCAATACTAATGGTTTTATTTAACCAACCATCATACCAGTGCCACATAAGGGGAAAATACATCAAACATAGAAATCCTAAGATTATGTAAAATATTTTTTCCTCATTTAGATTGAGGTAGGTTTGTTTACTTTTTATGAGTGCCATTGTTATTATTTTTTAGTAAATTATGATTAATCTTTTCTGTAGAAAGAATTTATTGTAATTATATCTTTCTATATTTGTTATTTTATCTAAAATATACGTAAGTAGATTATATTTTTAATGAAGATTGACTACTATAAAGATATTATAATTATGAATTAGTGATAATAAAAATAATTATTGTTTCTAAAAAGTGAACGTTTATTTGTATTTTTGATTATAAAAACACTCTCAGTCAATTTAATATTAATAGTAATAACTCACATTAACAAGTTTAAGTTTAAAAAAAAATCTTATCTATAATAAATGAGATCATTAATAATTAAAAATAACCTTTCTCAAACTAAGATGAGTGATAATTTATGAGTGAGTATTTGAATCAGATTTATATTATTTATAAACTAAGTTGCTCTCCATAATCTAAAAATGTTAATCTAAACGTGACTAATAGACATTATAAATAAGACTATATATATCTGTGAAAAGTTTTTTATTGAGTGAAAACACCATTTATGTTTTTAAAAGACTCTCCCAAGGATTGTTGACTCTTTTATTGGCTTCTATGCTTAGCTTTATGATTATTCAGTTAGCGCCTGGAGATTATCTTGATAACTTACGACAAAATCCAACAATCTCCCCTGAAACCATTGACGAGTTACAAATACGTTTTGGGCTAGATAAATCACCTCTACAACAATATTTATTATGGTTTAGACAAGTAATTACTAGATTTGATTTTGGAGAGAGTTTTGTTTACTCGCGCTCGGTTTCTTCCCTGATTCTTGAACGTATTCCCGCTACTTTATTATTAGCCATTTCATCTATTATAGTAACATGGGCGATCGCCCTTCCCCTAGGAATAATCAGCGCCGTTAATCAAAATAAAACCATCGATAAAGTTTTAAGGGTAGTTAGTTACTTTGGGCAAGGATTCCCTAGCTTTATCACCGCCTTAATTTTATTAGTTGTCGCCCAAAATTTATCCCCCCTTTTTCCCGTAGGTGGCATGACAAGTATTAATCATAATCAACTGTCTCCCCTAGGTAAATTTTTAGATATTGTTTGGCATATGATATTACCCACCATCGCCCTTAGTATTACCAGTTTTGCAGGATTACAACGACTAACCCGAGGGCAATTATTAGATGTATTAAGACAAGATTATATTCAAACCGCTAGGGCAAAAGGGCTTCCAAAAAATCGAGTTTTATATGTCCATGCCTTACGCAATGCCATTAACCCTCTGATTACGCTACTCGGTTTTGAGTTTGCCAGTTTATTAAGCGGTGCGTTTATTGCCGAATTTTTCTTTAACTGGCCAGGTTTAGGTAGATTAATATTACAGGCAGTACAAGCCCAAGATTTATATTTAGTTATGGCTAGTTTGATGATGGGGGCTACCATGTTAATTGTCGGTAATTTAATGGCGGATTTATTATTAAAATTTGTTGACCCTCGTATTAAATTGGAAAACTTGGAATAAACTCATTAATAATTTTATCACCATAATTATTTATATAGAGTTATACAAACTTTAAATAAATTATTTTTGTCAGTAGTGATTTATTATCATAAATTTAAAATAATTTCATCATAGAATCAAAATTCATACTCAGTTAATTTTAATCTCACTGAATATAAATAATCTCAATTCAGGATAATATTTGTAAGCATGATTATATTTTTTTGGTGACTGCTTGGACATTGATAGTTTGTTAATTTTCCAGATCAATTTTTAACTTGAAAATATTAAAAATGTTATACCTAACTTAAGTTAAATGAATAAACATAGTATTATTTATTAACTTACTTTACTTTTTTTTTAAATAAATACCATCATATTCAATTACGAATTATTCATTAAATTATTCTCAAAATAAATGATTAACATTTCTCAAATTATTGCCCAAGAATTATGCTTAAAAATAGAGCAAGTAAATAGTGCTTTAAATTTATTTTCAGAAGGAGCAACAATCCCTTTTATTGCCCGTTACCGTAAAGAAATAACAGGTTCTCTTAATGAGATACAATTGAGGGATATTCAAGAACGTTTTAACTATTTACAGGAACTAGAACAACGTAAACAAGTTATCTTAGAGGCGATCGCCCTTAAAAATCAACTCAGTGACTCTTTAAAAGCTCAAATCACCGCCTGTTTACAAAAAAATGAACTTGAAGACCTTTACCTACCCTTTAAAACTAAAAGGCGCACCCGTGCCACCATGGCAAAAGAAAAAGGATTAACTCCTTTAATAGAATTAATTAAACAACATAACTATCCTCAAACAAAATCTTTTAACTTAGAAAAAGAAGCCCAAAAATATCTTAATGAAGAAGTAGCCACCATCGAAGAAGCCATTGCAGGGGCAGGGGATATATTAGCCGAAGAAATTGCCGAAAAAGCACAATTAAGAGCCTATTTAAGAGACTTTATTTTAAAAAATGGTTGGTTTGCATCTACCATAAAAAAAGATTACGAAGAAGGTACAACCAAATATGAAATGTATCGCAACTTTCAAGGAAAACTAACAAAAATTGCCCCCCATAATATCCTCGCATTATACAGGGGAGAAAATGAAAAAATATTGACCTTAGATATTACCTTTGATGAAGAAAAAAGCCTTATCTACCTAGCATCAAAAACCATCAAAACCAAAGAAAATAACCTAGTTAATTTCTACGAAAATACCATCAAAGATAGCTTTAATCGTTTAATTAAACCTGCCATATTAAGAGAAGTAAGAGCAGAAAAAAAAGCATGGGCTGACGGTGAATCTATCAAAACCTTTGAAGCCAATTTACGAGAATTGTTATTATCTGCCCCCGCAGGAATGAAACCCACCATGGGAATTGACCCGGGATTTAGGACAGGTTGTAAAGTCGCTATTCTTTCGGAAACAGGGCAATTTTTAGACTATCAAACCATATTTCCCCATTCAGGAGATAAAAAAAGACAGATCTCCACTAATACAATTCAAAATCTTATTCGTGAGTATAACATAAAATTGATTGCCATCGGTAATGGTACAGCGGGGAGAGAAACCGAGCAATTTATCACCGAGACGATCGCCCCTTTAAACCCCAAACCAATTAAAGTAATGGTCAATGAATCAGGGGCTTCCATCTATTCAGCTAGTGATATAGCCATCGCCGAATTTCCTCACCTTGACATTACTGTTAGGGGTGCTATTAGTATCGGTAGGAGACTGCAAGACCCTCTAGCCGAATTAGTGAAAATTGACCCCAAATCCATTGGCGTAGGACAATATCAACATGACGTTGACCAAAAATTACTCAAGAAAAAATTAGAAGAAACCGTCGAAAGCTGTGTTAATTACGTGGGAGTAGATTTAAACACCGCCTCCCAAGAATTACTAACCTTCGTATCAGGTATTAATCCCACCATTGCCAACAATATTGTTAATTATCGCAACGAATATGGGGCATTTAAAAGCCGAAAAGAATTACTCAAAGTCAAAAAATTAGGAGCAAAAACCTTTGAGTTGGCCGCAGGTTTTCTCAAAATTCGGGGGGGAAAAAATCCTTTAGATAATACCGCCGTGCATCCTGAAAGTTACGCCATCGTTGAAAGTATTGCCCAAGATATTAACATATCTCTCAATCAAATTAACAAATTTAGCTCCCATCTTCCTCAGTTAGACTTAAAAAAATACGTTACCGATACCGTTGGTTTACCCACCCTAGAAGATATTCGGCAAGAATTAGAAAAACCAGGTAGAGATCCTCGCGCGGAGTTTCGCTATGCTACTTTTAAGGAGGGTATTAATGAAATTAGTGATCTTCAAGAGGGTATGGAGTTAGAAGGGGTTGTTACTAATGTAGTGAATTTTGGTGCTTTTGTCGATGTAGGAGTCCATCAAGATGGTTTAATTCATATTTCCCAATTAGCGGATAAATTTATTGAAGATACCAATGAGGTGATTAAGGTAGGAGAGGTTGTAAGGGTAAGGGTTTTGGAGGTTAATCAAAAACTTAAACGCATTGGTTTAAAAAGAATTTAATGGATGGGGTTTATTAAAAAAGTGGTGTCATGGGGGCAGAGAATGGGCAATGATTTTTTTCTTTTTATCAAAAAGAATGGATTGGATAATTCGTTATAAATGGATTGTATCTTTGCCCACTGTGTAATAAATTACAAGGCTAACGGTTTATCGTTCAATAAATTGAACTAAGATAACCTCAGTTCGGAATATATAGGTCATAATCTATTAATCATCAATTATCAATTATCAATATAAATGGATTGTATCTTCACCCACCTTGTAATAAATTACAAGGCTAACGGTTTATCGTTCAATAAATTGAACTAAGATAACCTCAGTTCGGAATATGTGCGTCATAATTTATTAATTGTCAATTATCAATATAAATGGATTGTATCTTCACCCACCTTGTAATAAATTACAAGGCTAACGGTTTATCGTTCAATAAATTGAACTAAGATAACCTCAGTTCGGAATGTATAGGTCATAATCTATTAATTATCAATTATTTTTAATAGCCTTGGTATATATTTCTATGAGTTGACGGGCGATCGCACTCCAGCTATAATTTTGTTTGACTAAGTTAAAACCATTTAAGCCCCGTTGCTGTCTTTCTTCCTCACCACTTTCTAGGGCAACCATTAACTTTTTAACTAAATCATCCTCATTAAGACTACATATCCACCCTGCCTTAGCTTTCTCAATTTCCCGATAAATATAAACTTGGTCAGAAATTAAAACAGGTGTACTAAAGGCGATCGCCTCTACCACGGCAATGCCAAAATTTTCGTAAAAAGAAGGAAGTAAAAATAAATCAGCTTTTTGTAACAAAGCCATCTTTTCATCCCCCGTTACAAAGCCAGTTATAGTAGTACAATCAGACAAACTAGAAGAAGTAATTTGAGTCTGTATCTGTGCCTCATAACTCCTATCTTGAGGATTTGCCCCCGCCAAGACAAAATGAAAATCGTATCCTTGATTTAATAACCGTTGTAAAGCAGGAATCAGAAATTGTAAACCCTTTTTTGGCTCAATGCGAGACATAAACAATAATAAAGGTTTACCACGGGGAATTTGATACCTATCATAAATCATATCATCATCTAAAGTGCGATCGGGAATTTCCACCCCCAAAGGCACTATTAAACGGTTAATTCCTGCCCCGAAATCCTCAGAAACATCCGCTTCCTGCTGACTCGTAAAATGTACCCCAAAACTGCCCCTTAAATTAGCTTTCTCCAGCAAATTACCATATATTTTTTTTAAACCTCTCTTTTTTTGTAAATCCTTAGGGTCTAAAGTTCCTAAAGGACGTAAAATATAAGGTAAACCTTTTTGACGACAAATCCAAGCCGCCATGGTAGTTACAGGAGAAAATAAAGCATGGATATGCGCCACATCATAATCACCACAGTGCGTCCATAACCAGCGCAACAAATCCACAGAAAACTTATAACGGCGGAAAGGGGCGCAATTAAAATAAACTACCCTATAACCATCTTTTTCCACCGCACATTGCAAAGGCACATCCAAAGGAAACTGCCCTTGATCTCCATTAGCATTAGTGGTGATAATAGTAACATCCTCCCCCTCCTTTGCCAAAGCCTTAGATAAGCCTAAAATCATTTGAGAAGGGCCACCATAAACCAAAGAAATAGAAGGGATAATTTGTAAAATTTTCATAGTTTTATTTTTTCACCTAATCCCTAGGACATTAAAACCTGTTCATAAAACTTTAATAAATCCCTCGCCAAAGCCTTATTAGTGTATTTTTCCATGGTTTTTTGATAACCCCTTTCTCCCAAATCCCTAGCCAAATCAGGATTATTCATCAATTGCTCAAGACAATCCTTTAAACCCTTATCATCCTTCTCCTGGAATACTAAACCATCGTCCCCAATTACATAGGGAATCTCCCCTGAATTAGAGCCAATGACAGGCACTTTACAAGCCATTGCTTCTATTAAAACATGACCAAACTGTTCTTTCCATCCCTTTGCCGAAATCGTTTTAAAACTCTCATCGGTTTGCGAAGGTAATACCAAGGTATCCATTAAATTAATATAACGGGGGACTTGATTATGGGCAACACTAGGGATAATAATTAACTTATCTTTTAGTCCTAGTTTTGTGACTTCTTCAATTATTTTTTGTTCTAATTCTCCCCTACCCAAAAGTAACAATTTCCAGTGATTATTTTCTAAACTGCTAACTGCTTTTATTAGGGTTAAAATGCCTTTTTCAGAAACAAATCTACCCACAAAACCAATTACAAATTCATTATTTTTAATCCCTATTTCATCTTTTAGATAAGGTTCTTTTTTGGGGGCAAATAAAATATCATCAATACCCAAATTAGGCATTACAACAGACTTACCACGGTAACCATGGTCATTAATAATATCTAAAGCATCTTGATTTCCTGCAATAAATCCATGGGTATTATTAAGGTTAAATTTTTCTAGCCAACTAAAGGGAAATTTAAGATCGTAGGGAATATTCCACCAAGTAAAAAAGAAATTTTTAGCTTTTAGTCCTAGTATTTTATTTAAGATAATTAATTGGGCATAGGCAAAGGATTTTATTCCTTGTTCTACATGAATAATATGGGGTTTAAAATCTTTTAAAAAACTAATTATTTCTGGACTAAAGGTTAATAAACCTTGATGATTTTGACTATAATTAGTAATGGGAATAATTTTAAAATTACCCTCGTCTTTAAACTCAGATGTAATAATTTTATTTTGTACCCCCCCCGGATTCCAAATTTTAGGCACAACTACCCTAACTTGAATTTCGGGGCTGATTTTGGCTAATTCCCTTAGTTTTTCACAGTTTAAATCTACTATGTAGGAATGTCCCACTACTAATATATTCATGATGATGGCAATTATTAACTATGCTTAATCAAATAATAGTGGAAAACAAAAAACATTGACCATTTGTTAGTTATTACTCAGATTTAGAATTAGCATTTTCTGTGGGGCTAGGAACTTTTTCTTGATCCTTGCTAGACTCTATTTGAGCATTCATGGAAATAGTTTCTTCAATTTGTTGAGCTTCTTTTTTAAACTCATCTTGAAACTCTTTAGAGGCATCTTGAAAACCTTTGAGGGTTTTTCCTAAAGTCTTACCGATTTCTGGTAATTTTTTCGGGCCAAAAACTAAAAGGGCTACCACAAAAATCAAAATTAATTCAGGAAGTCCGATGCCAAAAACATTCATAATAATCTTGTCTTAACTAAAGAGTCTGTAAATCAACAATCAACCTTATATCAATAGGAGAATTTATCTTCCTAAACTTGACCAATCTACCACGATTCCATCAAGAAGGAGAGAGGAGTTATAAATTTGGAGAATAATGAGCAGGAATACTAAAAATAAGAGCATGAAAACACCCATTAAAGGGGTGGTACTCCAACCGGGGGCTACTTTTCCGTATTCGGAGTTAAGGGGTTTTAGTAAATCGCCTAAAGGGGTACGTTGTGACATATTGAATCTTATATATATTTTAAATTTTTCGATGGTCTTTTTCGACAAGACGATTATAGCAAAATATGGGTCGTTTTTTTTGCAACTAAATGGGACGTTGAGGGGGAATATGAGGGATAGGGAGTGTGGGTGATGGGGAGTATGGGTGATGATAGTTCAATTATTTATTGTTAGTTGTCAATGGTTTACATTTTTGAAGATTATACATTTTATTCTGAACTCAAGTTAATTAAGATATAAGTGATCAAAAATATAGCTAAAATTTAAAGGTTATTATTTGATGGTTTGAATGATAATAAACTTTGGTTAATGATTTGTTTTTTAATGGTTAATATTAGACGATCGCCCTTAATAAGTTAATACTATTATGATCAAAAAATATATAGATCAGAGAACATTAATCAAGAAAGCATAACCGATAAAATAATCAAAATTGCTTAAAAAGCATATCTAAAAATAAATTTTTAATTAGTTGAATTATATGAATGTTAACGAACAAAAATCCTCCGGCTTAAGTGCCTTTGGGGGAGTTTACACCCCGTCTATTCTGACTATTTTGGGGGTAATTATGTATCTCCGTTTTGGTTGGGTGGTGGGTAATGTGGGTTTACTCGGCACTTTTATCATTGTTACTCTTTCTAACGCCATTACCTTTTTAACGGCTTTGTCGGTATGTGCGATCGCCACGGATCGAGTGGTTAAGGCCGGGGGTGCGTATTATATGATTAGTCGCTCTTTGGGCATTGAAACAGGGGGAGCGGTGGGAATCCCTTTATATATCGCTCAGGCGTTGTCGGTGGCGCTTTATACCCTTGGTTTTGCGGAGAGTGTCACCCAAATAGTACCTGCTTGGGCAGAATATCAACTTTACATAGCCTTAGCTATCACCATTGGCGTGGGTGTGTTAGCCCTCACCAGTGCTGAAATTGCCATTAAAGCTCAATATTTTATCATGGGGGCGATCGCCCTTTCCCTAGTATCTTTCTTTTTGGGGCAACCTGTGGAAGAGACACAAATGGAGCTATGGAGAAGCACAGATCAATCTTTTTGGCAAGTGTTTGCGGTGTTTTTTCCTGCGGTGACGGGCATCATGGCAGGGGTGAATATGTCGGGGGATTTGAAAGATCCTAGCAAAGCCTTACCCATTGGTACTTTGGCCGCCGTTGGCACTGGTTATGTCATTTATATGATTATTCCGATTTTTCTAGGTTTTAGGGCTGATGCTCAAACCTTGATTGATGAACCCTTTATCATGGCGAGGATGTCTTTTTGGGGAGGGGCGATCGCCCTTGGAGTATGGGGAGCGACATTAAGTAGCGCCATTGGTAGCATTTTGGGCGCACCGAGGGTATTACAAGCCCTAGTCAGAGATAATATTTTTCCCAAATCCCTCAGTTTTTTGGGGCAAGGGGCAGGTAAAAATGATGAACCAAGATTAGGTACAGCGGTAACTTTAGGCATTGCCGTAGCGGCGGTATGTTTAGGGGATTTAAACTTGATTGCTCCCATTTTAACCATGTTTTTCCTGACTACTTACCTAGTGTTAAACGCCTCCGCAGGTATTGAAAGTTTCCTCGATTCCCCTTCCTTTCGCCCCACCTTCAAAATCCATTGGAGTTTGTCGGTAACTGGTGCTTTGGGTTGTTTAGGGGTAATGTTTCTCATAAATGCGATCGCCACTATAGTCGCCGCCATTATCGTCTTAGGTATTTATCTATATCTGCAAAGACAGGAATTACAAGTAACTTGGGGGGATAGCCGTCGGGGAATGTGGATGGCATTACTACGCACAGGGATTTATCAAGTAGAAGAAGAAATCCCAGATCCCAAAAATTGGCGTCCCCATATCCTCACTTTCTTCCATTCTCCCCAGAAAAATTGGTCATTGGTCAAATTAGCCGACAGTTTTAACCACAAAGGCTTTTTAACCGTTGCCAGTGTCATTCCCGAAAGACGAGACTATCAAAGTAAACAAAACCTCGAAAATACCGTCAAGGAATACTTAACCAAAAATGAAGTACAAGGATTAGTAAAAATTGTTCGCTCTGATGACACCTTTGGCATCGTGCCTAAATTGGTAGAAAGCTACGGGATTGGTGCTTTAACCCCTAATACCATCATTCTCGGTAGTAGCACCGCTTGGCTAAGGGATGATTGGCAAGGGCATCAAGACTATTGCCAGATGGTTAGCCAAATTCATCAATTAAACAGAAATATCCTTATCCTCAAACAAAACCCCACCAATCCACTGGGTAAGCATCGCCGTATCGATGTTTGGTGGGGGGGAATGCAAGCCAATGGTAGTCTGATGATTTTACTTGCTTATCTGCTCAAAAACGACTGGCACTGGTCACGGGCGAACATTTACCTCAAATTAGTTGTCGGTAATCCTAACGCCCTAGAACCGACAAAAAACAACATTAGGGAGCTTATTCAAAAACTAAATATAGAACTGATTCCCGAAGTTATTGTCAGTGAAGAAAGTTCCTTTGATGATATTTTGCAGGAAAACTCTCGGGGCGCTGATTTAATCTTTTTGGGTTTAGCCCCCGCCGATGAAAACTTTGCCGAATATTACCATAGTTGGTTGAAAAGAACGGAAAATTTACCTACCGTTGCTTTTGTCATGGCCGCCAATGATTTTCCCTTTGAGGAAGTTTTACAAAAAGAAGGATGATTTATTATCAAATTTTCTGGTTAAGGCAGGGAATGGGCAATAGTAGATGTACTGCCCACCGTATAATGAATTACACGGCTAAGAGTAGTTCGTTCAATAAATTGAACTAATTGATATTACTAATTTATAAGTGGTCAGGCGGACTTGATATGATTCACTAACTTAAACAATATTTTATATCGAGGATCAGTTATTAAAATAACCTACTCCCCATCACCCCTACTCCTCCATGGCATTGGTAAGATAATCGGCGGTGGATTCCACAAGGGCGATCGCATCTTCATAGGCTATGCGAGTGGGGCCAATAATGCCCACACTGCCCACAGGGTAAGTACCTTGATAATAATTAGAAGAAATTAAACTGCAATAGTGCATAGATTGAAGGGGATTTTCCGAACCGATGGTAATTTTTACTTTGGAAAAAGATTCCTTTTGTTCATCTAAATTAAATACCACAGGGAAAAGTTTTTCCTGTTCCTCTTCTAGTAATTGTAATAAAATTTGTAAATGTTCTATCTGGGCAAATTCAGGCTGACGCACCATCTTGGCAATACCTTGTACCAGAATGGGACTGTAATTGGAAATACGGTAGTTTTCGGTAATTTTATCCAAAAGATGGTTAATAAAGTGGGCATATTGTTTAAAATCTTGTTCTAACTCACTCCAATCTAAATTATCTATGTCTAAGAGCGATCGCCCCTTGAGTTTATGATTAAGAAAATTAGACAACATCTGCAATTCCTGATCAATTACCTCCCCCATCTGATGATCATGATCTAAATTAAAATCTTGATGGTCAAATAATACCGACTCCGTTTGATAATTATCAATCACCATCACCAACATAATTTTTTGTTCCCCAATCCTCAACAACTGTAAATGGTAGATAATATTACTAGCAGTTTGGGGAAGGGTAACTAAGGCAATACAACCACTCAAATCCGATAAAACCTGAGTAATTTTTTTAAATAAAATCTCATAATTTTTCTGTGGCGCTCCCATTTGACGACTGAGATTTTTCGCCAAAGACTTTTTTAAAGGTTTTTTAGAAGGTAAAAGTCGATCTACATAAATACGATAACCCGAATCCGAAGGAATACGCCCCGCCGAAGTATAAGGCTGATAAAGAAAACCTGCTTTCTCCAACTTACCCATGACATTACGCACAGTGGCAGAACTTACACTAAAATCATATTCTTGAATTAAGGTTTTTGAGCCAACAGGTTCGGCAGTAGCTATATAATGTTTAACCGTTGCCTGTAATATTCTTTGATGGCGTTCATTAAGGTTAACTTGAACAGTCATCGTACAAAAATTGGTTGATGGTGAACAAAACGAAGTTTTATAAAATATTTATATTTTGATAGTATAACGTTTCATTCTCATTATGGTTAGTTTGCAGATTACTGGTTGATGGGGGGTTAAGGAGATGAGGAGTAGGGGAGATGAGGTGTTAGATATCGGGTATCAGGTTCAAAAATTTAGAACAACTCTACATTAATTAATGGTCTTATTTTCACTTCCTCAATAACTTAATAAAAACTTTTCATATTTTTAACCTGCCACCTGCTAAAAAAAATATGAGAACGTAAAATCAGTTAATAAAACGAAAAAGATATTAGTATTATAAAAAAATTAGTTACTAATAATTTCTGGCTTAATTTTTTCAAAAAAAGAAATAACAATAACTACTAAAATACCTTCAATAATTCCTTGAATACCGTAACCTATTAGAGAGGTAAAAAAAGTTGCTCTTTCTAATTCTATATTTAAATCAGGGCTGATATTAGCAAGATTAATAGAAATAAATAATAATGCCGATAGAAAAACTCCTAAAAATCCACCCAAAAAAAATATAATATTTTTGTCTATCTTAAAGTTAAATAAACTATACTTTTTGCAATGCCATAAAAAATAACTAATCAAAGCAGGTAAACCCAAAATAATACCATTAATTCCTAGGGTAGATAAACCACCATGTTGAAAAAAAACTGCCTGAAAACATAGGCCAATTAAAATGCCCAGAAAAGAAAAATATCCTAACATAATACCCATTAAACCGTTTAAAATTAAATGAATACTAAAAGGAGGAATGGGAATATGTATCAGTGAAGAAACGAAAAAAACAGCAGTTAATAAAGAGGCTTTAGGTATTTGTTCTTGATAGTTAGGTATTTTATGAATTTGTCGGAGACAAAACCACGTTAAGCCCCCTGTCATAGCATAACCCGAAATTGAAACGGTGGGAGATAGTAAACCATCAGGAATGTGCATTTGAGCAAATATATTTTAATAATAAATAGTAATAATTGTTATTGAAATTTTTCTTTATTAGAACGGGAAAAAAATAGAGCCGTGCCGACTAATCCCCATACCCCTGACATCGCCATTAATAACTTTTGTCCATTGTTGGGAGTTGCTGATATGTTATTAGAAATTTGACCTTGACTAGAATTAAAAATAACATTGTTATTTTCTTGGTTATTAATATTATTATCTGGGGTAATTTTCCCCACATCAGATGATAGAATAGGTATATTAATAATACTGCCATGACCTGCGGTGGTAACCTTTACAGTCCAAGTTCCCGTAGTATTTTGAGCCGGATAAAAAGTAAAATTACCATTTTCATCGGTTATACCTTGTAAATAAGGCTCTTGACTTGTATCTGGTGCATATATCAGCACTTGGGCATTTTTCATCGGTTGTCCAGTGTCATATTGAGCTTTAAGGGCGATCGCCCCTACCTTTTCATATTCAAGCAAAACCCCATGGGCAGAGGTTTTAACAGGAGAAAATAAAGTAGAAATAATCAAAATAGAACTAAACCATAATGATTTTTTTAACATGGAAAATATAGTAAAGATAATATACCCTTTCTATGTTTTAATATCGTCGTTATTTTTTCAATACCCCTATAGGGCATCAACTTTTATAACCCTCTAACATAGAGTCATAAGGCAATATAGAATATTACTATAAACCTTTATATATCATTAATTATGTCTGCATTGAAAATAGGCGATCGCATTCCTAACTTTACCTTACCTTCAGCAAACGGAGAAAAAATTAATATCGAAGACTTCATCGGCAAAAAATCCCTCGTTATTTACTTTTATCCCAAAGACGACACCCCCGGATGTACCGCCGAATCTTGCGCCTTTAGAGATAGCTACGAAGTATTTACCGATGCAGGGGCAGAAGTCATCGGCATCAGTGGAGATAGCCCCCAATCCCATCAACAATTTGCCCAAAAATATAACCTTCCCTTCATCTTACTAAGCGATCAAGGAAATAAAGTCAGAAAACTATTTGGTGTACCCTCCACCCTTTTTATTCTACCAGGGAGAGTTACTTACGTCATTGATAAAGAAGGTATTGTTAAACATATCTTTGACTCCATGCTAGACTTTAAAGCCCACGTTGACGAAGCCATAAAAACCATTCAATCCATGTAATAACAAACAAGGGGTTTTACCCCCTTGGCAAGAAATTGTTTAACTATGAATTTACTGAGCCTTAATATTTTCGATAACTTCCCGTAAATGCTCAGGGGTAGCATGGTAAACCTCATTGCAAAAATGACAAGTAGCCTCCGCACCGCCATCAGTGACAATCATATCTTCCAATTCATCCACCCCCAACATTCTCAAAGCCCCTAACATACGATCAAAAGAGCAACTACAATCAAACCTAACCATTTGTACCTCAGGGAAAATATGTAAACCAAAATCCCCCAACAAATCATTAAAAATATCCGTTAAACTTTTACCCTGTCTAAGTAGAGGAGTAAAACCCTTTAACTGCCCAACGCGCCCTTCCAAGGTAGCAATCAAATTTTCATCATGGGAAGCCTTGGGTAACACTTGTAATAAAATTCCCCCGGAAGCAGTAACTCCATCCTTGCCCACAAATACCCCCACCAACAAAGCCGATGCGGTTTGCTCGGAATTTACTAAATAATTGGCAATATCTTCCCCTACTTCTCCAGAAATAAGTTCTACGGTACTAGAATAAGGGTAGCCATAGCCCACATCCTTGATGACATACAAAAAACCTTCTTTACCCACTGCCTTACCAACGTCTAATTTTCCCATGGCATTGGGGGGTAATTCCACGGAAGGATTAGCCACATAACCCCTGACGGTACCATCTAACCCTGCATCTACTAATATTCCCCCTAAAGGCCCATTTCCTTTAATTTTGATATTTACCCTTGAGCCTTCTTGTTTCATGCTAGAGGCGAGTAATAAACCCGAAGACATCGCCCTACCTAGGGCGGCGGTGGCAACATAGGATAAGTTATGTCTATCTTTGGCTACTTGTACACTTTTGGTGGTGATTACTCCCACTGCACGGATACCGCCATCGGCTGCGGTTGCTCTAATTAGTTGATCGGCCATTTTGTTACATTTCTCAATATTTACTTTTTTATTATCGAATATTGCTGGGAAATCGACAAAAAGATCTTGGTTAATCTGAATTTGGGATAATATTTGATGGAGGACGGGCAATGGGCAATGGGCTAAAGATTTGAGGTGGGTGATAGTAAACTTTACTAATCGCATTTTACATAATTGATTATACTTTGGCTAAATCATTAACCTGACACCCAAAACCTGAAACCGAAGCATATTGACAAATCCCGAGCGGAGTTTATTTATAAGAGATTACTAACTTGAGATAAAAATACCTGCGGCCTCCTTCCATTTTCCAGCGCGCCGTAATAGATTGGCTGCTTTTAATTTATTACCCGCATTTAACCATGCTTCAATGGCTAAATCTTCTTTTTCTTTGCCTTGTTTTTCACAACAAAGGGCGATTTTATCCCAACGGGGAATGGTGCGCCAACATTCTTCTGCCAAATCCCATTGCTCGGCTAATTCATAATTCACTGCGGCTTTTTCCTGTTTATCCTCTAAGTCTGTTTTTAACCATATTTGGGCTGCCTGATCATAAATTTTACCTTGTTCAAGAGCGATCGCACCTTTAACCCAATTACCATCAGTTTCCCAAGCCCCGAAGGCTTCGAGCCAATAACCACCCTTTTCATAGGCCAAAGCGCAAGAATGCCAATTTTGAATCATTGCCCAAGCCTTTCCTGCCTCCCGCCACTTCGATTGTTGCTCACAAACATAGGCTACCTTCTGCCAATCCTTTAACTCAATCCAGCATTTTTCTGCCTCTGCATATCCTAGAATTTGTTCATATATTGCCCCAGCTTTCGCCCATTCTTGGGCTTGTTCATAGGCATAACCAACTTTTTGCCATTTTTGCTGTTTTTCACAAACGTATGCTAATTTTAGCCAATTTTCTTGCCTCTCCCAAAGAATCTCAGCTTTTGCCCAAAAACCGCCATTTTCATAGCATAGAGCTGATTTTTCGGTATTTTCCGCCTGTAGCCAAGCATCTCCTGCTTTTTGCCAATTTTGCAAAGACTCCCAAGTTTGGGCGGCATTTGCCCATTTATCAAGTTTTTGCAGACAAATGGCCACCTTATGATAATTTTGTAACTTCTGCCAACAATCTTGGGCATCCTGCCAACTATTTCCCTTTTGAAAACAGATAGCCGCCTTTTCCCATTCCTCTACCTTTAACCAAGCCTCCCCTGCATTCTGCCAATCCCTTTGTTTTTCGCAACACATTGCCACTTGACTATAATTTTGTAATTTCTGCCAACAACCTTGGGCATCTTGCCAACTATTTCCCTTTTGAAAACAGATAGCCGCCTTTTCCCATTCCTCTACCTTTAACCAAGCCTCTCCCGCATTCTGCCAATCCCTTTGTTTTTCGCAACACATTGCCACTTGACTATAATTTTGTAACTTTTGCCAACAACTTTGGGCATCCTGCCAACTATTTCCTTTTTCAAAACAGATAGCAGCCTTTTCCAACTCCCCTACCTTTAACCAAGCCTCCCCCGCATTCTGCCAAGCGCTTTGTTTTTCGCAACAGATTGCCACCTGACGAAAATCATTTAACCTCAACCAGCAATTTTGTGCCTCCTGCCAACTATTATCACGCTGATAACAAAGGGCTGCTTTTTTGATTTCCTCTGCTTTTTCCCAAGCCTTTCCAGCATTAAACCATTGCTTTTCTTCTTCCCAAATGTGGGCCGCTTTTTGCCAATCTCCTTGAAATTCAGCCAGAAGGGCAAGGTTATCAATATTACCCACTTGTTGCCAACAATATTCTGCCTCTTGCCACAATTGGGCTTTTTCGTAACAGGGGGCCGCTAATTCTAGTTGATTAATTTTAGCCCATATTTTAGCCGCTCTTTCCCATTCTTGTAAGTCTTGCCAAATTTGGGCGGCTTCTGCCCATTTTTCTTGGGCTTCACATATTCTAGCCACCTTTACCCAATTAGATTCTTTTCTCCATAGTGTTTCTGCCTTTTCCCAATCTTGTATTTTTTCGTAACAAAGTGCTGATTTTACCAAGGGGTTAACTTCCTTCCAAGCCTGGGCAGCTTCTAACCATTTACCTTGTTTTTCACAACATATCGCCACACAAGCCCACTGTTTTAATTGTCGCCATCCTTTTTCTGCTTTTTGCCATTGTCTGGCTAATTCATAACAACGGGAGGCATTGGGAATTTGTTGTAATTTTTGCCACATATCTCCTGCTTCTAACCATTTTTCTTGTTTTTCACAGGCAGAAGCAACTTTTGCCCATTGTTGTTGTTGACGATAAATCCTTTCTATTTCTTGCCAGTGATTACCTTTTTCATAGGCGATAATGGCTTTATGGATGTCGTTTTGTTTTTCCCATGCTTCTCCTGCTAGTTGCCATTGCCCAAGGGTTTGCCAAATTTGGGCGGCGGTTTCATATTTTTCTAGTTGGTAACAGGTAAAGGCTACTTTTTGAGGGTTATGGAGTTGTTGCCATAATTCCAAGGCTTGTTGCCATGCTTCTATTTTTTCGTAGGCGAGGGCAGCTTTTTCTATTTCCCCTAAATTTTGCCAAATATTTCCTGCGTCTAACCATTTATCTTGTTTTTCGAGGGTGATGGCGATGTGATGGGGTTGGTTGAGTTGTCGCCAACAGTTTTCTGCTTTTTGCCATTGTTGACATTTTTGATAACAGTGGGCGGCTTTTAAGATTTCGGTTGCCATTTCCCATGCAAATCCAGCCCTCAACCATTCTTGTAAGTCTTGCCAAATTTGGGCGGCTTTTTCCCATTTGTTTTGACATTCACAGGCGATAGCTATTTGGGGAAGTTGGTTTAATTCTCGCCAACAGATTTCGGCTTTTGCCCACTCCATAGCGTTTTGATAACAATGGGCAGCGGATTCTATTTCTTGGGCTTGGGTAAAGCAGTGGGCTGCCTTTTCCCATTCTTTTAGTTGTTGCCAAATTTGGGCGGCTTGTAACCATTTATCTTGTTTTTCACAGGCGATAGCTATTTGGGGAAGTTGGTTTAATTCTCGCCAATGGATTTCTGCTTTATCCCAATGGTTACTTTTTTCATAACATTGGGCTGTTTTTTCTGGGTTGTTTTCTTTTAGCCAATTTTCGGCGGCGGTTTCCCATGCACCTAGTTTTTCCCAGATGAGGGCTGCTTTTTCCCACATACCCAGTTTTTCCCACATTTTTCCTGCGGGGGCGAGGTTTTGTTGTTTGAGGTAATTTTCTTCGGCTAGGATGTAGTTTTGTTGGGCTTTTTCTTGTTGATTATTTTGTTGGTAAATGTCGGCGATGGTTTCCCATTGTTTATTTTTTTCCAGACAATGGATATAGCCTTCTTGGTTATTGGATTTTTGGTAACAAATTTTGGCAAGGGTATATTGATGTTTTTGGGCGAGATAGTCTGCTTTTTCTTGCCATGCTTCGGGGGTTAAGTCTGCCCATTTTTCTAACCATAGTTGGGGGTGTATTTCTTGCCATGCTAATACGGCTTTATCCCATTGTTGTAGTTGATTCCATAAGTCTCCTGCTAAATCCCATTTTCCTTCTAATTCGGCAATGGGGGTTTGAAGATATTTTATTTGTTTATGGTTACCTAGGGTTTGATAACATTGTTGGGCTATTTCCCAGGCGCTTTGTTGGTGATAGTGGTGGGCTAGTTTTGTGATTTCGTCTCGATTTTTTTGGTTAAGGATAGGGGCGATCGCCTTTAGTCCTGATTTATGAATATAATTGTTAAGGATGGGATAATGTTCAAAAATATCGTAGTCACTTTCGTAGAAAAAGACTTTTTGGTTAACGGTGTTAAGACAAGGATAGAGGTATCTTTGAATAATTTGGCATAGGGATTGGGCATTGATGTGGTTAAAATGGGTGAAGAAATTCCAAATGATAACTTGATGGAATTGATAGTTATTGATTTGGTGAATGGTTAATATTTGTGCTGTTTTTTTATCTAGTTTGGCAACTTGATTGAGGAGGGTTTGTTTTTCTTCTACACTAGGTACAATAATGACGGTATCGGGCTGTAATTCTTCTAGGGCAGAGATAATATTTTCATGGCTTGATATTAACCAATGACAGTTTTCAATGGTGTTAATTACATGATTAATTTTTGGTTGATATTCGAGTTTATTACTTAAGTCTAGGATGATTTTTTCTAACTCAATCAATTCATAGTTATCTGTTTGGGCAACGGTTAGGGTTAATGGCTTGGGAAAATTATGATGTAATGATTCTAGTTTACATTCTTCTAAAATCATCTCAAATATATTATCTAATTTTTCATAGAGAGTTGATTGTCGTGTATGTAATAAGGCTTCATCGTAGGTAAAAATAACTTTGGCTTTTGTCTGTTGAGGATTTATTTTGACTAATCTTAATAATAGTTTTAGGGATAAGTCACTTAAGTTATGAATATCATCGGCAAAAATTATGTCATATTCTCCTCTAAAATAAGAGGGTAATTTGTTTAATACTGTTTGGGTTAAGTCTTCTACATCCCAATATTTATTCTCTTTTAACCAGTCTTGATATTTTTCAGCAATTCTATAAATATTATCTGCTTCTAGGCTCTGTTTTTTTGCAAATTGCTCTAAATAATTACTAAGGGATATTAATCCTTTATTATCTAAGGAAGAGTCAATATTTCCTTTTAATACAAATTGTATTTCTTCCCATAGATAAATAACTTCTATTTCTGGTAAATCCCAATCTCCGACAAATAATTCTTTGAATTTATTATAATCAATAAGGTGCGATCGTCTGTAGCTATTTTCGGGAATTAATTGTAAACTATGGGCAGTGTTTCTAACTAAATCAATATAGTTATTAATCCGTAAATTGCAATTATTTTTTTCCGTTAATTGTTGATAAGCATTTTCTAAACGATATTGACTAATTCTATCGGTGCTAACTAATGCTAAATCTTGATAATCATTATTTACACTAGCATTAAAAGCGTTTAGTAATAAGTTTTTTGTTTTACCCATTTTACCATTACCCTTTAATAACAAAGGTAATGGAGATTCAATAATTTTTATTTGTTCTTCTGAAAGTAAAAGAGATAAACTGAGGTTATCATCTTGATTTTCAATTATATAGGGATAAAAATCATTGGACTTAATTTCAAAATCGGTTTTATTAACTCTAACACTATTTTGCCCTTGAAAAATTTTCAAATCTTCTGGTTTTAAAGCAATCTTATTTTGATCAGTGTTAATATCAATGTCAATAATTTGATGAGGAATATTGTTACTAACTAATATGGCTTGTTTTAATTTTGTTTTATCAGAAATACTCAGAAATTTAATTATTTTTTGTTCATTTTGTACTATGGAAATAGCAATTAATTCGAGACGGTAATTATAATTAATACGATGAATAACATTAACATCCTCTTTTACTTTTTTATTAATACTTTTGGCAAAAGAAGGATTTTCAATAATTGCTTCAAAATATCCTAGTAAATCTGCCCGTAGTCTCGTGGGCAAACTATTCATTTTTTGATAAAGTTTAAAATCGATACTGAATAAATAGCTATTACTAGGAGTCATGATAAATAATGAATTATGTAATTAGTTAGTAACGAATAAGGAATAATTTATAGTTAGTTAGCATTTCGGTAATTATTTGAAAAGATAAAACTTCGATAATTGACCTAATTTTCTAAGATTGTAGCAAGATAGTTTACGATAAGGGGACAGGTGATAAGGATTTTTTGAAATAGGAAAGAAGATAGACTTGTTTAAAACTATTTTTTTGTTTTAATGAAAAGGATATATGAATGACCATTATATTGTTTTGCTTATCAAATTCTCAAGTTTATAATAGTATCAAATCAATTCTTGCTGGTTTATTTAGATAGTAGTTGTAAACTATAAAATATAGCACTAATGACCATAATTTATCTTTAAATATGAGATTCAAAGTTTAATGGTCGATGGTTGATTATCATCAAACCTTTGATACTTTTTTTAAAAGGATAATTTATCACATCGAAAGTAGCAAAGTCAAATAAGAAAATTATCTAGTATCAATGGGAGTTATTTAGTGATAAAAAATAATCTAGTCTGATAATAAGGACTTTATTATTTAGATAATTATTAAAAAAATAGATAATGAGAATTTAGAGTATATAACAAAATAATAAATTACAAACTTATAATAAAATATGTTGGAGAAATTATAGTATGATAATAAATCAGTTAAAGCGATAATATTTATGGACAATTTAATTTTATTTTGGCATAGAAAAGACTTACGTATTAATGATAATATAGGGCTAAGTGAAGCCGAAAAATATAGTAAAAAAATAATAGGCTTTTTTTGTTTAGATCCTTATATTTTAAATGGTGATGACGTTGCCCCTGCTCGGGTAAAGTATATGATGGGTTGCTTGGCTGAATTAAGGCAAAAGTATCAAGAAAGAGGGGGAACTTTTTTAATTTTTAAAGAAAGCCCTAAAAATATTATTCCTTCTTTAATGAAAAAACTTCAAGGAAAAGCAATTTTTTGGAATAAAGATGTAGAACCTTATAGTCGAAATAGAGATAGAGAAATTGCTCAAATTCTCAAAGACGAAAACATTGAATATAATGTATTTTGGGATCAATTAATGCATCCTCCGGGGGATGTTTTAACTAAAAGTAATAATAGCCCTTATAGTGTTTATGGTCCTTTTTGGCGTAGTTGGGAAAAATTAGAAAAACGATCTCCTTTTTTTGCCCCTACTTCCCTAATTGGTTTAGATGAAAAAGAAACAGAAATTGTTAATCAGTTAGGGGCTATGGATTTACCAACGGCTGAAGCATTGGGATATGACTGGCAAGGTAATTTTATGTTAGCCCCCGGGGAAAATGCAGCATTGGAAAGATTAGATTACTTTTGTTCTGATTTATTGGTAAACTATGATGAGCATCGTAATTTCCCTGCTATGGATGGTACTTCCTTATTAAGTGCTGCTCTTAAGTTTGGTGCGATCGCCCCTAGAACCATTTGGCAAAAAACCGTCGAAGAATGGGAAAACACCCAGAGTGATGAAGCAAGGGAAAACATTACCGCATGGCGTAAAGAATTAGCATGGCGAGAATTTTATCAACATTGCCTATACTTCTTTCCTGAATTAGCCCAAGGGCCTTATCGAGAACATTTCAAAAACTTTCCTTGGGAAAACGACGAGAAAAAATTTCAGGCATGGTGTGAAGGCAAAACAGGTTATCCCATCGTAGATGCCGCCATGCGTCAACTAAACGAAACAGGGTGGATGCACAATCGCTGTCGTATGATTGTCGCCAGTTTTCTTACCAAAGACTTAATCATTGATTGGCGTTGGGGGGAAAAATATTTCATGCAAAAACTCTACGACGGCGATTTAGCCGCCAATAACGGTGGTTGGCAGTGGAGTGCTTCCAGTGGAATGGATCCCAAGCCTTTGCGGATTTTTAACCCCGCTTCCCAAGCCCAAAAATTCGACCCAGAAGCCCAGTATATTCGCCAATGGTTGCCCGAAATTAGATTTTTGGACACAAAAGACCTCGTGACAGGGAAAATAACCCCTATGGACGCAACGAGTTATGGATATGTTCCCCCCATCGTAGATCATAAAGAACAACAAAGAAAATTTAAGGCATTATACGCCCAGGTTAAAGAGCAATGGACAATGGACAATTGACAATGGACAATTATTATTTTTTGCCGAGTTGATGAGGGTAGTCGAATCAGCAAGAGTGCTCACCAAATTTTATCCCGAACTCAGGTTAAACTAGATATTAGTTTTTGTTAGTATTACCCAAACATGACCATTTTAACCGTTCAATCCCTCAAAAAAGACTTTGGTATCAAAGAAATCATCAAAGATGCCAGTTTTAGCATTGAAGATAATGATAAGGTGGGTTTGATTGGGGTAAATGGCGCTGGTAAGTCAACTTTACTGAAAATGTTGGCGAGTATCGAACCCACAGACGGGGGAGAAATGGTAACTAAATCGGGGGCGAGAATTATTTATCTACCTCAACAGCCTGATATTGACCCTGATCATACAGTATTAGAACAGGTATTTGCCGATTGTGGAGAACAAATGCAGTGGATAAGGGAATATGAGGATTTATCCCACCGCATCGCCCATGCGGATACGGCAACCCAAGAGCAGTTGATGGGGCAGTTGGCAAGGGTTACGGAAAAAATTGATAGTCATAATGCTTGGAATCTGGAGGCGGAGGCAAAAATTATCCTCGATAAGTTGGGGATTCAGGATTTTGAGGCAAAAATGGGTAGTTTATCGGGGGGTTATCGTAAACGGGTTGCCCTTGCTTCGGTTTTAATGGCTGAACCTGATTTATTATTGATGGATGAACCTACTAACCATCTCGATGCGGAGTCGGTGGAATGGTTGCAGGAGTATTTGAAACAGTTTTCGGGGGCTATTTTTTTGATTACTCACGATCGCTACTTTCTCGATCAGGTAACTACCCGTATATTAGAGGTGGATAGGGGTGAAGTGTTTAGTTATGCAGGAAACTACAGTTATTATCTGGAGAAAAAAGCCCTAGCGGAAGAATCTGAGGCGAGTAGTGAGCGCAAACATCAAGGGGTATTACGCAGGGAGTTGGAGTGGCTAAAACGAGGGCCAAAGGCTCGTAGCACGAAGCAAAAGGCGAGAATTGATCGCATCTCGGATATGAAAAATAAGCAGTTTCGTAAGGCTCAAGGGAAGGTGGAAATTGATACCCCCAGTCGTCGCATTGGTAAGAAGGTAATTGAGTTACACGGTATTGGTAAGAGTTATGGCGATCGCACTTTAATCAATGATTTTACCTATATTTTTGAACCCGATGACAGGGTGGGCATTATCGGCGGAAATGGGGTAGGAAAATCCACTTTAATGAATATGATTATGGGTAAGGTAGAACCTGATGATGGTTATGTGGATATTGGTGGTACTATAAAAATTGGTTATTTTGACCAACATTCCGATGATTTAATTACCGCTAAAGAACAACAATTAAGGGCGATCGAGTATATCAAAGAAGTCGCCACCTACATCGAAACCTCCGACGGTGGACAAATCAGCGCCTCCCAACTCCTCGAACGATTTTTATTCACCCCCAACCAACAATACGCCCCCATCGAAAAATTATCAGGGGGAGAAAAAAGACGATTATTTTTACTGAGAATGCTCATTAGTAATCCTAACGTTTTAATTCTCGATGAACCTACTAACGATTTAGATGTACAAACCCTTGCGGTATTAGAAGAATATATAGAAACCTTCAAAGGCTGCGTCATTGTAGTATCCCATGATCGCTACTTTTTAGATCGCACCGTAGAAACTATTTTTGCTTTCCAACAAGATGGCACATTAAAACAATATCCTGGTAATTATTCCATTTATTTAGAGTACAAAAGAAGACAAGAAGCCAGGGAAAAAGAAGAACTAGAACAAGTTAAGGCAGTTGAAAAAAACAAGAAAAAACAACAACATTCTAATAAAAAAGAAATCAAAAATCAAAAATCAAATAAAAAATTATCTAACTTTGAACTAAGAGAATTAGATAAATTAGAGAATAAAACTATTCCAAATTTAGAAGAAAAAAAAGCGAACATAGAAAATAAACTATATCAAAATCAAGGAATAGACTACGAAGAATTACAAAACTTGACCCAAGAATTAGCGAATATTAATAAAGAGTTAGACAACGCCACCGAAAAATGGATGGAACTAGCGGAAATGGTAGATTAATGAACTATAAAGAACTATTAATATCTATTTATAACGAAGCAAAACAAAGAAATTGCTACAAAGCAGAATTAAATGAAAAAACATTAAATAACATAAAGATTATTGCTGACAAATGCTTTAGTCAAAAGGGTGTTTATACTGTACTAATTACCTTATCTATTTATAAAATTCTTCATCCTAAACAAGATATTAGAAATCATCAAACACAAATTAAAAATGGTTTCTCAGGAAGAACTATTGATACGCAATTTATAACACCAACATTAAAGCAATTAAATTTGCCCTCAATGGCAGAAAGCGGTTGGCTTACTCGTTCATTAGAACAACCATATCCTTATAAGTTAAACTATCAAGGAAAAATAGGTAATAAAAAAGTAAAAAATGCATTTTTAGAATTAGTAAATACCATCCAAGTTGACCAAGTTAATCCTAAATATATCTTGGTAGAATTATTGAGACATATAATTCAAATCCAAGCACAAAATACCATAAAGATTCAACCTTTAAGTAATCCAGAAAAATCAACTATTTCTAAAGTAATCAATATTTTAAATGAGCAATTTTCTTTTAACTACAATGCTTTTGGTGGTTCTAAATTACCTGTTTTAGCTTTTTATGCCATCTATCAAGTTCTATTACAGGAAATTATTCGCTATAATACTTGTGAATTAAAATCATTGGGTAGTCATACTGCTTCGGATAAAACATCTAAAGCTGCAGGAGATATTGAGATTGTAAAAAATAAGAAGTTATTTGAGGTTTTAGAAATTAAATTAGATAAACCTATTGATAGTAATATAGTCAGAATTGCCCAAGAAAAAATTATAAAATATAATCCAGAAAGATATTATATTCTATCTTATTTAGAAGTTAAGCAAGATGATTTTAATGTTATTAATGATATTATCAATGAGGTAAAAAATAATCATGGCTGCCAAATTATAGTCAACGGAATAATTCCCACGCTTAAATATTATTTAAGATTAATTTCTAGCTTAGATAAATTCATTGATCTATATTCTAATCTCATAGAAAATGACTCAGAATTAAAAATTATTCATAAACAAAAATGGAGCGAATTAATAAAACAATTAGAAGATAATGTATAAATTTATTGATTTATTTGCGGGAATAGGGGGCTTTAGAATAGGCTTTGCAAAGGTTGGTTTTAAATGTGTTTTTAGCTCAGAAATAGATTCCCATGCTAGACAGATGTATTTTCATAATTTTGGAGAATTACCAGCAGGAGACATACAAGCAATTAAAATTAAAGAAATTCCCAGTTTCGATATTTTATTAGCTGGATTTCCTTGCCAACCTTTTAGTATTGCTGGAGAAAAAAAAGGATTTAATGATATTAGGGGAACTTTATTTTTTGATATTGCTAGAATTGTTGAATATCATAGACCAAAAGTGATCGTTTTAGAAAATGTAAAACATTTTAAAAATCATGATAACGGTCAAACTCTAGGGACAGTATTAAAAACTTTAAATAGTCTGGGTTATACAACTAATTGGAGTTTATTAAATGCCATTGATTTTGGAGTTCCACAAAATAGAGAAAGAACCATTATTGTTGGTTGCTTAGATAACGTCAAATTTAATTTTAGTTGCTTAAAAAAACGTCAATTACCAAAACTAAAATTTATTTTAGAAGATGAGAATAAACAAGAGTTTGAGTATTTAAAAGAAGAAGACTATACTTTAATTGATAATCCTAAACAACAAGTATCAGGCTTGATTTTTGCTGGTTATAGAAATAAAAATATAAGAGTAAATGGCATCCGCCCTAACACAAAGCATTTATCAAGAGTGCATAAACAACCCAACCGAATTTACTCCTCCGAAGGTACTCACCCGACTTTATCTTCTCAAGAATCTGCAGGTAGATATTACATCCTACACCATGGAAAAGTAAGAAAATTAACCATCAGAGAATGTTATCGCTTAATGGGTTTTCCTGATGATTTTAAATTAGTCGGTAGTAAGGGAAAACTTTATAACAGAGTAGGAAACTCCATAGTTATTCCCATGGTTGAGGAAATAGCAAAACAGGTTAAAGAGCAATTATTTAATCCTAGTCATGGAATACAACACCATTCATCTCCACAGCAAATGTCCTTATTTGACTTAGGACTGTTGCTAGAATCATCAAAATAAGCATTTTAAGAATATTCCTTGAATCCAAGGCACAACCTAAAAAAAACCTAAAGAATCGTCACACAAACATAACAAAACCGTAACAGATCAAGAAAATTATCTTATCCTAGGAACTAGATGATTAAATTATCGAACAAGATTAGGATAAATAATTGTGAATATTCCAGGTAATATTATCACGCTGATCGCAGGAATCGCTCTAACCCTGATCAGTTTGTGGTATGGACAAAATCATGGTCTGATGCCCATAGAAGCATCTCAAGGAGCGCAAGACGTTGACGAATTATTTAACCTAATGATGACCATTGCAACGGGCTTATTCCTTATTGTAGAAGGGGTAATCGTCTATTGCATGATTAGATTTAGGCGCAAAAAAGGAGATCAAACCGATGGACCTGGCATTGAGGGTAATGTTCCCCTAGAGATTGTCTGGACTGCTATTCCGACGGTGGTAGTGTTTATTTTGGCATTATACAGTTTTGAAGTATATAACAATCTGGGGGGTTTAGATCCTGAAACGTCGAGGGATTTTCCCCAAGAGGAAATGCAAATGGCAGAGGGTGGCAATCAAGGCAAAATGGTTGCTTATAACCCTCATCAAGGACATTTATCTTTAGGTATTGGTAATGCCAATGCTGATATGGAGGTGGATGTTAATGGTATTCAGTATGCGTGGATTTTTACTGGGCAGGATAATGGTATTGTTTCTGGTGAGCTTCATGTGCCTGTGAATAAAAGGGTTAAGTTAAATATGAAGGCTGGGGATGTTATCCATGCTTTTTGGGTACCTCAACTTAGGTTAAAGCAAGATGTTTTACCGGGTAGAGACTCTAATTTGACTTTTATCGCCAATAGGGAAGGTAAGTATCCCATTATCTGTGCGGAGTTGTGTGGCCCTTATCATGGTGGTATGAAAACTTTTCTCTATGTCCACAGTGAGGAGGAGTATGAGCAATGGGTTCAAGATAACACTTTTGCTAATGCCCAAGAAAAGGCTGATACCATGGCAAGTTTATCAGCGCCCATAACCGATGAAAGTCGTTTACAAATGCACTCCCATCATTTGGGTATTGATGAGGATGTTTTAAAACAATTGACAATTGATAATTGACAATTATGGGGTTTTATTATCTCAATTTAGTTTCTAAAAATTTTTCATAGTAATATTTTTTATGTCAAGCAATAGTATTTCAGAAAATACGCACCATAAGGAGCGTAAGTTAATTGATTACTTTACCTTTAATACGGATCATAAGGTAATTGGTATTCAATATCTTGTTACTTCGTTTTTGTTTTATTTCATTGGCGGAGCGTTTGCGGAGGTGGTGCGCACGGAGTTGGCTACCCCTGATCCCGATTTTGTTTCCCCTGAGTTGTATAACCAGATTTTTACGCTCCATGGTACGATTATGATCTTTTTGTGGATTGTACCTGCGGGGGCTGCTTTTGCTAATTATCTGATTCCTTTGATGATTGGTACTGATGATATGGCTTTTCCTCGCTTAAATGCGATCGCCTTTTGGATGATTCCTCCAGGGGGTATTTTGCTATTAAGTAGTTTCCTTGTGGGTGCGCCTCAGTCGGGTTGGACTTCTTACCCTCCCCTTAGTTTGATGACGGGGAAATGGGGTGAGGAATTTTGGATTTTGAGCCTACTATTATTGGGTACATCGTCTATTTTAGGGGGTATTAACTTCGCCACTACCATCTTAAAAATGCGCATGAAGGATATGGATTTGCACAGTATGCCCCTATTTTGTTGGGCTATGTTGGCAACTTCTGCCCTCATTTTACTTTCTACCCCCGTATTGGCAGGGGCATTAATTCTTCTTTCCTTTGATTTGATGGCGGGGACAAATTTCTTCAACCCCTCTGGTGGCGGTGATCCTGTTGTATATCAACATCTATTTTGGTTCTACTCCCATCCTGCGGTGTATATCATGATTTTGCCCTTCTTTGGCATTGTCTCAGAGGTGATTCCTGTGCATTCAAGAAAGCCTATTTTTGGTTACCGTGCGATCGCCTATTCTAGTTTAGCCATCAGCTTCCTAGGATTAATCGTCTGGGCTCACCATATGTTTACCAGTGGTACTCCCGGTTGGTTAAGAATGTTTTTCATGGCAACCACCATGTTAATTGCTGTACCCACAGGCATTAAAGTATTTAGTTGGTGTGCCACCATGTGGGGTGGTAAAATTGAACTTAATAGCCCCATGTTATTCTCCATCGGCTTTTTGTCATCCTTCCTCATCGGCGGTATTACAGGGGTAATGGTAGCTTCTGTACCTTTCGATATTCATGTCCATGATACTTATTTCATCGTAGGACACTTCCATTATGTATTGTTTGGAGGTTCAGCCCTAGCCCTATTTTCTGGTTTTTACCACTGGTTTCCCAAAATGACAGGGAAAAACTACCATGAAGGCTTAGGACAACTACACTTTATCCTTACCTTTGTGGGTTTAAACCTTACCTTTATGCCCATGCACCAATTGGGCTTGATGGGAATGAATCGCCGTATCGCCTTATACGATATTGAATTTCAACCCCTAAACCTTCTTAGCACTGCGGGGGCTTACACCATGGCTATCTCTACCCTTCCTTTCGTCATCAATGTAGCATGGAGTTTATTTAAAGGTACTCAAGCCGAGCGTAATCCTTGGCGGGCGCTTACCCTCGAATGGCAAACCGCTTCCCCTCCAATTATTGAAAATTTTGAGGAAGAGCCTGTTTTATGGAGCGGCCCCTATGATTACGGTATTGATGAAGAATATGACTATGAGCAGGAAACTGTCTCGGATATGTTGGCGGATGTGGGAGTTAAATAATTGAGAATTGACAATGGACAATGGACAATTAATTTTTATTTGATATTGTCTTGTTGATTATCAACGGCTTTGGTCAATTCATCATTAAACATATCTAAAAATTAGTATTTTTGCACCATATTTCTGGACAAATATATTAACAAAAAAAATAAGCCTCATAGTCGGGTGGGCATTGCCCACCATTCCCCTCTTCTGCTAAAGATTTTATGCACATTATAAGAAAATAAGGAATTATGCAAAGTACAGATATAAATTCACAAGTTACCGTCGGTTATGAGAAAGAAGCCGAAGGTGGACATCATGGACATCCAGATTTTAGGATGTTTGGTTTGGTGTTATTTTTGGTGGCGGAAAGTATGATCTTTTTTGGTCTTTTCAGCGCCTATATGATTTACTATGCCACCATGCCAGAATGGCCCATGGGTGATATTGAGTTAGAGTTACTTTTACCTAGTATTAACAGCGTCATTCTGATTTCTAGTAGCTTTGTGATGCACAAGGGGCAAAGCTGCATTAAAAATAATGATGAAAAGGGTTTAAGAATCTGGTTTGGTATTACTGCCCTGATGGGGGCTATTTTCCTTGTGGGGCAGGGTTACGAATATGCTACCACTGGTTTTAGTTTGACAGACAATCTTTTTGCTAGTTGTTTTTATGTGTTGACTGGTTTCCACGGTTTACACGTTGCCGCTGGTTTATCGTTTATTTTGGCGGTTTTGTGGCGATCGCGCCAGGCTGGTCATTATTCGGCTGAAAATCATTTTGGTGTGGAAGCTGCGGAGTTATATTGGCACTTTGTGGATGTGGTTTGGATAATCCTTTTCGGTTTAGTTTATCTTTTACCTCTAAGTTAAAGCCATTGATAAATCACCCCAAAAACTAATAGGGGGTTAAACCCCTACTAGAAATAAATATATTATTTAGGCAAAGTAGTCTTGAAGAGCTTTAACTTGGAGAGGTTCAGACTGTAGAGAACGAATGGCTTCTACGGTGGCTCTTGCCCCTGCAATGGTGGTAATAATGGGTAACTTATAATCTAGTGCCGAACGGCGAATTTTACGACCATCATATTGGGATTCTTCCTCGGCACTGGGGGTATTGATAATAAATTGAATTTGATTGTTTTTAATCCAATCAATGACGTGGGGACGACCTTCATGGAGTTTTAATACTAATTCTACATCTTCAATACCATGGTCAAGGAGGGTTTGACGGGTGCCAGAGGTGGCGACTAATTTAAAACCTAAATTAACCAAGTCTTTAGCTACAGGAACGATCGCCTCTTTATCCCGATCACTCATGGAAATGAACACTGTACCAGAAGTATGGATAGCAACCCCTGCACCGATTTCCGCCTTAGCAAAAGCCTTACCAAAATCGCTATCTATACCCATTACCTCCCCTGTACTACGCATTTCAGGGCCTAAAAGAGTATCTGCCCCCACAAACTTATTAAAAGGTAATACTGCCTCTTTTACTGCCACATGGCGAGGGATAATTTCTTCGGTGGCGTTTAATTCCCTTAAGGTTTTGCCTGACATTACCAAGGAAGCAACTTTGGCGAGGGGGCGACCTGTGGCTTTAGACACATAAGGCACGGTACGGGAAGCCCGAGGATTAGCTTCAAGAATGTAGGCGGTTTCCCCCTGCACGGCATATTGAATATTCATCAAGCCCACCACTTGTAATGATTGAGCTAGTTTGACTGTCCAATCTCGAAGGACATGGACAATGTCATCACTTAGGGTAGTATAAGGGATAGAACAGGCAGAATCCCCAGAATGTACCCCCGCTTCTTCGATATGTTCCATGATACCGCCAATGACCACTTGTCCTGTGTGATCACAGATAGCATCTACATCTACTTCGATGGCATTTTGTAGGAATTTATCAATTAAAATGGGGTGTTCAGGTTCTATACGTACCGCATATTTCATGTACTCCTCTAATTCAGTAACATTATAAACCACACGCATACCCCGTCCCCCGAGAACGTAGGAAGGACGTACCACCACGGGATAACCAATTTTTTCGGCAACGATGAGCGCTTCTTCAAAACTTCTGGCAATGCCGTTAGGAGGTTGTTTTATTCCTAAGTCATCGAGGATGGCTTCAAATTTTTCCCGATCTTCGGCGGTGTCGATGGAGTCGGGGGACGTTCCCCAAATCTTGGTTTTTACGGGGCAATTAGCCTCAGCCAGATAGTTTTTTAAGGGTACGGCTAATTTGAGGGGGGTTTGTCCTCCAAATTGAATAATTACTGCGTCGGGGTTTTCCGATTCGATGATGTTTAATACGTCTTCTTTGGTTAAGGGTTCAAAGTAAAGGCGATCGCTCGTATCATAGTCGGTGGAAACGGTTTCGGGGTTAGAGTTAACCATGATCGTTTCAAACCCTGCATCTTGGAGGGAAAAGGAGGCATGACAACAACAGTAGTCGAATTCTATACCTTGCCCGATACGGTTAGGCCCACCGCCCAATATCATTACCTTGGATTTATTGGTAACGTTATTTTCACTTTCCCCAGATTCATAGGTGGAGTAGTAATAGGGGGTAAAGGCTTCAAATTCAGCGGCACAGGTATCCACCAATTTATAAACGGGTAAAACTCCTAAGGATTTACGATAGGCCCTTACTTCGTCTTCTTTGGTTTTGGTGGCAAAGGCAATTTGATAATCACTGAATCCTTGTTTTTTAATTTCTAACATCTCCTCTTTACTAATTTTTTTAAGGGGAGTACGTTTCATGAATTTTTCGATCTCGACAATTTCTTGCATTTTATCTAAAAACCAAGGATCGATCGCACTTAACCCATGAATATCTTCTACGCTCATGCCCAATTTAAAGCCATGGTAAACACTGAAGATGCGATCGGGGGTAGGTGTGCGTAAATGGGAGCTAATTTGTGATAATGTGGGTAGGGTTTCATGGCGATCGCACCCAAAGCCAAAACGACCAGTTTCAAGGGATCTCAACGCCTTTTGAAAAGACTCATTAAAAGTACGTCCAATGGCCATGGCTTCCCCCACGGACTTCATTTGAGTTGTCAGAGTAGAGGATGAGCCTGGAAACTTCTCAAAAGCAAAACGAGGAATTTTTGTGACCACATAATCGATGGTAGGCTCAAAGGAAGCAGGGGTTTTTTTTGTAATGTCATTGGAAATCTCATCCAAAGAATAACCCACCGCCAACTTAGCCGCAAATTTCGCAATGGGAAAACCGGTGGCTTTAGAAGCTAAAGCAGAGGAGCGAGAAACCCGAGGATTCATTTCAATAACAATCACCTCTCCATTAACAGGATTAATGGAAAACTGAATATTAGAACCCCCCGTTTCTACCCCAATTTCTCGAATAATCGCCTTTGCATAGTCCCTGAGGCGCTGATATTCCTTGTCTGTTAAGGTTTGAGCAGGGGCAACGGTAATAGAATCCCCCGTATGTACCCCCATGGGGTCAATATTTTCAATGGAACAGATAATAACCACATTATCCGCCATATCCCTCATTACTTCTAATTCATATTCCTTCCAGCCAATGAGGGATTTTTCAATCAAAATTTGGGACATGGGAGAAGCATCAATACCAAACTTTGCCATTTCCTCAAATTCCTCTTGGTTATAGGCAATACCGCCCCCTGTACCACCCATGGTAAAAGCAGGACGAATAATCAAAGGATAAGAACCAATTTCAGCGGCTACGGCTTTGGCTTCTTCCCAATTACTGGCAATACCAGAAGGACACACAGGCACTCCAATTCTTGCCATGGCATCTTTAAATAATTCTCTATCTTCAGCCATTTTGATGGCGGGTAGTTTTGCACCGATTAAATCTACACCATATTTATTTAATACCCCTGATTCAGCCAAAGAAACCGCTGTATTAAGCGCGGTTTGCCCCCCCATGGTAGGCAGTAAAGCATCGGGGCGCTCTTTGGCGATCACTTTTTCGACAATTTCTGGGGTAATGGGTTCGATATAGGTACGTTCAGCCGTATCAGGATCGGTCATAATGGTTGCTGGGTTGGAGTTTACAAGAACAACCTCATAACCTTCCTCTCTTAGGGCTTTACAGGCTTGAGTTCCTGAATAATCAAATTCACAGGCTTGTCCAATGATAATCGGTCCAGAACCTAAAATAAGGATTTTGTTTATATCTTCACGACGTGGCATATATCTTTACCGCCTCAACTCTTTAATTTATCTTAATCTCAAATATTCTAATGCCTATCGTTCTTTATTTTTCTTTTACTTTATGTTTGTTCAATGACAATCCCATTTTATGAGGAGATAGGGAGATGGAGAGATGAGGGGTGGGGGTAATTGTTTTAAATCGGTTTAATTTGAAAAGTGATTAAGTTTTTTTGCTTATCATCACAACTATAGTTGTCTTACAGATAATATTTTTTTCTGTTAGCGATTATGTCTGCTTTATTTTTTTCTCAAAAAACCCATAAAAGTGATTATAAGATGTGACAATTATTTTTATTAATAGCAGTATAAAAGCTAACTTATTTTTGGTTTTATTTAGTCATTTTCCCATTGTTCAGAGGCAATCAAATCACCGATTTGATCTCTTAATAAATAGTCGCATTTTTCGAGTTCACATTCTACACATACCCACTCTCTGGCGGGAATATACTGACAAAGGATATAAATGGGTTGATGACGACTGACAGTTCCTTTTTCTACTAACTGTCTTACTTCATCTTTGATCATATCGATGGAATATTTGGTTGCAGTTTTTTCTAGGGTTTTCATCTGCTTTTTCCTCGTTGATTGATTTTGTTCACTTTCCACTATAGTCTAACTCATCAAACTGGGAAATAAAGTGTTTCTGTATAATTTATTACTTTTCCTTAAGATTTTCTATGGATGTCTATCTATATATGGCTTTTTGTTGTTTATGTTACAAAAAGTTGCCTTTATTGATGTCAAGGTTTGTTGATATTTGAAATATTTGTTCACATAAAAGCTGTTGGGCGATCGCCATTTGACCATAGGAAAAAGCCCAAGGAAGGTTTTGTTTTAATTGTTGAGTAAACCACTCTTTGATGTATGGGCTTCCATATACCATTACCCCTTGGATTTGGGGATCTTGAAGTAGTTTGGTATAGGTTTTAAGGGCGATCGCACTTAATCCGGCACTACCACGAAAAGGATTACCACGGATAAATACTTGGAGGATAAAAGGTTGATTGATGGGTTGATTTTCCCAGATATGAAGGTTACGCTGATCAAATACTTGGCAATGATAACCAAAAGTGGCAGGAATCGTAATGGCGGGAGTTTGGCGATCTAAAAAATCACAGTTTAAAAGGTCATCCACTACCACTATATTTATGCCCTGATCAACCTTTTTGACACTCTTTAATACCTTTGTTTGATTACTTTGGATTAAAATTTCCTTGACCACCCCTTGAGATGTGCTATTACTAATTTCTGAAAAAGAAACATCGGGAGGAATATGAGATAATTTCCCCTTCGCCCTTTCTATCCGTTGTAAACTCTCATCAATGCGACTTTCAGTAATTTCCCCCCTTTCCACCGCCTCCATAATTGATTGGATGGCAATTAGGGGATTTTCAGGCATTAATAAAATATCTGCTCCTGCCTGTAGCGCTTTGACGGCTATTTTTTCAGGGGGTGCATATTTCGCCACCCCTCCCATGATGAGGGCATCGGTAACAATTAAACCATCAAAGCCCATATTTTCCCTCAATTGTTGAGTAAGAATGGCGTGGGAAAGGGTAGCAGGATTTTGATTATCATAGGCCTTAACTAACAAATGTGCCGTCATAATAGCATCAATCCCGAGGGCGATCGCCCCTTGAAACGGTACTAACTCTATCTCCTCTAACCTTGCGGGGGAATGGTTAATTATCGGTAAATCCAAATGAGAATCCGTAGAAGTATCTCCATGGCCTGGAAAATGCTTCGCCCCATTCAAAATAGGATAACATTGAGTACCCCGAATAAAAGCCGAACTTAACTCCCTCACCACCTCAGGATTATCCCCAAAAGCCCGAACATTAATCACAGGATTATCAGGATTATTATTCACATCCACCACAGGGGCAAGAATCCAATTAACCCCCATACTCAAAGCCTCATGGGCAGTAATTTGCCCCATCTGTTGCGCATACTTTTTGGCTAACTCCATATCATCCCTTGCAATTTGGGCTAACGCCATGGGAGGAGGAAACCAAGAAGCCCCCGTAAACCTTTGCCCCACCCCTTCTTCAATATCCGCCGCCACCAACAAAGGAGTCTTTGCCCAATCATTTAACTGTTTAGTGCGTTGGGCAATTTCCGCACAACTTCCCCCCAAAAGAATTACTCCACCAATGTTATATTCCCATAACCATGTCTGCAATTGTTGGTTATTGGCTTCCCATGCAGGATAACGAATTTGATGATCAAATAAATAGCCCGTGGTGCGTACGACTATTAACTGTCCTATTTTTTCCTGGAGAGATAAATTTTTCATGGAAGATTGGGAAATTAGCTTTACTGATTCTATATCACTTCTAGGGTTAGCGGGGAATAGGCAACAGGCAATAGGCAATAGTGGTAATATTTTTGACAATCAATATTGTAGTTCAATTTATTGAACGAACTACCATTTAGCCGTGTAATTCATTACACGGTGGATTAGGGTAAATTAACTTTAATATTGATCTCTTGTGAGCCTTCCTTAAGTAAGATAAGATTTATGGCTTTAAAGATAGAATTTAATTGTCAATTGCCCATTGTCAATTGTCCATTGTTAACCGTCATTTGTTCCACAAAATCAGCAATATTATCACGGTTAAGACGATAGAGAAGGGGATTCGCCACCAGATAGGCGCTACTTTCAAAGAGAACATCTATTTCAATCAAACCATTTTCCCGTAGGGTTTTGCCCGTAGAAACCAAATCCACGATCGCCTCTGACATCCCCGTAATCGGGCCCAATTCTACCGAGCCGTAGAGGGGTACAATCTCCACAGGTAAATCTAAAGCCCGAAAATGTTCCTTGGCACAGTTAACAAATTTTGAAGCCACGATACCATGGGCAGGTAAATCAATGGATTTACGGTAGGGGCTATCCTTTGGCACTGCCACAGACATACGACAATAACCAAATCCCAAATCCGCTAGGTGTGCGATATTGGCTTTCTTTTCCTTGAGGACATCAAAACCGGCAATACCAAGATGGGCTTGACCATATTCTACATATACCGGAACATCTTGGGCCCTTACCAATAAGGCTTTGGCTACCCCCGTGGGATCTTCTATTTGTAGTTGACGGTTACTAGATGATAAAAATAAGCTAAAATCTAGCCCTGCTTTTTGGCATAGTTCGATACTGTCTTTTAATAATGCGCCTTTAGGAAGTGCGATCGTTAACATGGATTTACTTTTGCAATGGTGACTCAACCAATTATTAAGTGAACTACCACACACCAAATCAAAGATTATGATGTAGGCTTCCTACCCAAAGAAACGCTTTTTAATCTTCGTAGATTACTGAGTCTTACTTTCTGGCGATAGGCTTTATCCCTCGTTCCGAAGGTAGTAATTCTGTTTAATGATTTCACCCGCCTTTGTTCATTTACGCTTATTGCTTACAAGAGGAACATTGAGGCATTGGGGCTATCAATTAATTAATTAATTGATTGACAGGTAGTCTCTAGCCTTTATACAACGGGGAGTTCGCTGACTACGGCTACATCTCTCTAGCACCGCTTGATCGGATTATACCATAAACCTTGACCGTAATTCATCTCGCACTTGTTTGATTAGTATTTTTGTTGAAAACTAGATGTGAGGATTCTTAAGGAAGAAAAGCTAAAATCTGTCATCACACAATGGGTTGTTGGAGGGAGATGAGAGGTAAGGGAGATAGGATAATGATAGTTAGATTATTTATTGTTCGGCATTGCTGATTTTGAGTATGAAACATTATTGAATTACAGTAAATGTATAGTATTAAAACTGTTATTACTATTGCCCATTCCCTGTTCTCTTCCTGAACTAAAATCATACCTTAATTCACCCACACCTTTTTTCTTAATCATCTCTTATTCAAAAGTTAATTAGTCGTTAAACCTGCTACGGTACTTTGTTAGACGGCGTTGGTAATACTAAGCCCTTATTTCGAGACTACAATTAACTATATCAATTATAATGAGTATAAATCTTAATCTACTGGGTACTTACAACACTGGTTTTTTTGATGAGAGTGCGGCAGAAATTCCCGCCTATGATCCAGATAATCAGATTCTTTTCATTGTTAATGCTCAATCGGTTACCGTTGATGTTATTGATCTTAGTGCTCCTACTAACCCCATAAAATTGGGGGAAATAGATGTTTCTGCCTTGGGTGGTGTGGCCAATAGTGTAGCGATTAAAGATGGTATAGTTGCGATCGCCCTTGAAGCAAACACAAAAACCGATCCTGGTAGTGTTGTCTTTTTTGATAGCAACAGTGATTTTTCTAACCCTGTAACCCCTCTCAATACCGTTACAGTGGGAGCATTACCCGATATGCTTACCTTTACCCCCGATGGAACTAAAATATTAGTGGCCAATGAGGGAGAACCCAACGACTACAATACAGACGCATCCATCGATCCAGAAGGTTCAATCAGTATCATTGACATCAGTAATGGGGTACTTAATGCCACCGTTACCACCGCTGATTTTAATGCTTTTGATGCTCAAAAAGATAGTTTAATCGCTCAGGGAGTGAGAATTTTTGGGCCTAATGCCACGGTTTCTCAAGATTTAGAACCCGAATATATTACCGTTTCTGCCGATTCTACCACCGCTTATGTGGCATTACAGGAAAACAACGCTTTGGCGGTGGTGGACATTGCTTCTAGTACCGTCACCAATATAATTCCCCTCGGATTCAAGGATCATAGTTTAGCTGGTAATGAGCTAGATGCGAGTAACCGTGATGATGCTATCAATATTCGTAACTGGCCAGTGAAAGGAATGTTTCAGCCCGATGCGATCGCCTCTTACACCGTTAACGGCATGAACTACATTGTCACCGCCAACGAAGGGGATGCCCGAGATTACGACAACTTCAGTGAAGAAGCAAGGGTAGGAGATTTAAACCTTGATCCCACCGTCTTTCCTAATGCTGCTGTGTTACAAGAAAATAGTGAATTAGGACGTTTAAATATTACCACCACCCTAGGGGATGCTGACGATGATGGAGATTATGAAGAAATATATGCTTACGGTGCGCGTTCTTTTTCCATCTGGGATGAATCTGGTAACCTAGTATTTGATAGCGGTAGCCAATTTGAAAATATCGTAGCCCAACAAATCCCCGCATACTTCAACAGTAACAACGATGATAACGATTCCTTTGACTCTCGTTCCGACGACAAAGGGCCAGAGCCTGAAGGGGTAGTAATCGGTGAAATCGATGGCACTCCCTATGCCTTCATTGGCTTAGAAAGGGTAGGGGGTATTATGGTATATGATATTAGTGATCCCACTGATGCTCAGTTTGTTCAATATATCAACAACCGTGATTTTACTGTGGATGCTCAATTGGAAGATGGTTCTTCTAATCCTGCAGCAGGGGATTTAGGACCAGAAGGTTTAGTTTTTATCAGTGCTGATGATAGCCCCAATGGTGTTCCTTTATTGGTGGTTTCTAACGAAGTGAGTGGCTCCACTAGCGTTTATGAAATAGAACCAAAAACCTTTACTTTACAAATCCTCCATGCTTCGGATCAAGAAGCTGGTATTCCAGCCTTACAAGATGCCATCGGTTTTTCAGCCGTAATGAATGCATTAGATGCAGGTTATGAGAATACCCTGAAACTCACTTCTGGTGACTTATTTATCGCTGGCCCCTTCTTTAATGCTAGTCTTGATATTTATGGGCAGTTAGGTATTGCAGACATCTTAGTTCAAAATGCCTTAGGTTGGGATGCCGCCGCCGTCGGTAATCACGAATTTGACGCCGGACCTGGTGCTTTCTATAATGCGATCGATAGTAACCCTTTTATTCAAGGAGTCGGTATTGATCCTGAAACGGGTTATGAGGGAGCATTGTTCCCCTACTTAGCTACTAACCTAGACTATTCCACCGATAGCTCTGATTTGAAAGATTTAGTAGTAGAATCTGGTGAGGCACCTCAACCCAATAGCCTAACTGAAAGTGTGGTAATTGATGTTAATGGTGAAGAAGTGGGGATTATTGGGGCGGTTGTGCCTTATCTTCCTCAAATTGCCAATATCGGTGGCATCACCATGTTAACTGACCCCACCAGTCGAGATATTGAAGTTAATGCTCAACTTTTAGCTGACAATATTCAACCCTTTGTGGATGAATTAGTAAATCAAGGCATCAATAAAATAGTCTTGATGACTCACTCACAACAGTTTGAGATTGAACAGGCTTTGGCAACTAAACTCACCGACGTTGATATTATCATGGGCGGTGGTTCTAATCGTGTCATGGCCAATGATGACGATATTTTGCGTCAAGATGAAACTCAAGTAGCTCCCGAATTATTACAACCTTATCCCCAAGTATTCCAAGATGCTGAAGGTAATGACGTTTACTTAGTCAATACAGGGGGGAATTATCGTTATTTAGGACAATTAATCATCGATTTTGATTCTGAAGGTCAAATTATCGAAATTGGCGATGATAGCGGTACTTTCGCTACGGATATTGCGGGGGTTGATCGTCTCTACGAAGAAGATATTACTACTTTTGAGCAAGTAAGAAATGTTGCCAATCAAGACTTAGTAGCTGTTGTGGATAACGTAGGTGACTTCATTAATTCCCAAGATGGTACAATATTCGGCAATACAGAAGTTTATCTTAACGGATTGCGTACCAGTGTCAGAGCAGAAGAAACCAACCTCGGTAACTTAACCGCCGATGCTAACCTTTGGTATGCCGAACAATATGGCTTTGACATCGATATTTCCGTGAAAAATGGTGGCGGTATCCGAGATCAAATTGGGGTATCCTTTATTGAAGGTGGTACAAACGAGTTAGTACAATTGCCTCCCCAAGCTAATCCTGCCGTGGGTAAAGAAGAAGGAGATGTTTCCCGCTTAGATATTGCCAACTCCCTCCGTTTTGATAATAAACTCTCCGTTGCTGATATTTCAGCCCAAGGAATCAAAGATTTAGCAGAGCATTTTGTGGCACAATGGGTAGAAGGTTCAACCTCTGGACAATTTGGACAAATTGGCGGTTTTAGTTTTAGTTTTGACCCTGATAATACAGCAATCCAATTTACCCGTGATGATAACGGGGATGCCACTGGGGTCGCCGTAGCAGGGGAAAGAATCAGAAACCTTGTCTTAGATCGTGAAGATGGTACTCAAGAGGCGATCGTTGTTAATGGTGATTTAGTAGTTGATCCTAATAGTACCTATAAAATGGCAATTTTGGATTTCTTAGCCACTGGAGGTGACGGCTATCCCGCTTTCTATTTTGAAAATGTTGTCACCCTAGACAGTTTAACGGTTGATAATTTACCCAGTAATTCTGACCTACCCATTGGCGGAGAGCAAGATGCTTTGGCGGAATATTTAGCAGAATTTCATCCCGATGCAGATCGAGCCTTTAATCAAGCGGACACTCCCATTGAAGAAGATACCCGCATCCAAAACCTCAATTTCCGTGAAGATTCTTTAATCAATAGCTCTGGCTCTGGCGGAGGCGGAGGGGGTAATAACAACCAAGGAGGCAATAATGTCGATGATAACGTTAGTTTCACCATCCAAGAAGTGGGTAACGGAGAAGGTATCATCGTTAATTTATCTCAAAATCCCCAAAACGTATTCGTCAGGGTAGAAGATAACATCTTAAATCGTACGGATGCTAGTTTCCATAACATTATCGGCTTATATCAAGTACAAAATGTCAATGGGTCAATTTTCGATACCTTCGATTCTAACAATAATGGCTCTACCAACGACTTATTAAACCCAGGTGACGAAGGTTATGCTTTTACTGCCATTTCCAATGCGGTTAATAACTTTAACCTTGAATTAGGGGCAAATGGAGATCCCAATAAAAATACCAATGCCGATGACTTTGGTGATGCTTTATTACAAGGGGGAAGAATTTACGCTCCTTTCATCATTACCAATGGGGGTAATTTAATTCCCGATGGCGGTAACATAGGAGATGCTATCAATGCTTTCCTTGAGCTGAATCCCTCTAATGTGGCGGCAACCTTAGAAAACTTTGACACTGAAATTGTGGCTTATTTTAGCTACCTCGGTGCTAATCCTGATAATTCTGCGCATATTCGTAGTTTGGGTAATAATATTTTCGGCTTTGAAGATTTACCAGGTAATTTGGGAGTTAGTGACTCCGACTTTAATGATGCGGTGGTTAGATTTACCCCTGTAGTTTAGGTGAAAAAAATCTTTAGAGTTTGGGTGGGCTATGCCCATCCTCCATCAACCTAAAACCAATATTTTTTGTAGCGAAGTCGGGTTAAGATATTGATTATCACCATGACACACTAAGCTATGAAATTAATTTCTATATTAGGATCAACAGGATCGATCGGTACTCAAACTTTAGATATTGTAAGGGAAAATCCTCAACAATTTCGGGTAATTGGATTGGCAGCAGGTAATAATTTAACTCTCCTTGCCCAACAAATTAAGGAATTTAAGCCAGAAATTGTGGCCATTCGAGATGAAAATAATCTATCTTCCCTAAAAGAATTATTGACGGGTATAGATTATCAACCGATTCTCTTGGGAGGTAGTGATGGTATCTGTGAGGTGGCAAGATATGGAAGCGCCCAAAGTGTTGTTACTGGTATTGTCGGTTGTGCCGGATTATTACCCACCATTGCCGCCATTAAGGCAGGAAAAGATATTGCTCTTGCTAATAAGGAAACCTTGATCGCCGGGGGACCAGTGGTGTTACCTTTAATTGAACAATATGGGGTAAAGTTGTTTCCTGCGGACTCTGAACATTCTGCCATTTTTCAATGTTTACAGGGTGTGCCGGATAAAGGTTTGAGAAAAATTATCTTAACTGCTTCTGGGGGCTCATTTCGTGATTTACCCGTGGAGAAGTTGGCTTCAGTAACGGTTAAAGATGCTTTGAAACATCCTAATTGGTCCATGGGTCAAAAAATTACCATTGATTCTGCTACCCTGATGAATAAGGGGTTAGAGGTCATTGAAGCCCATTATCTTTTTGGTATGGATTATGATGATATTGATATTGTGATTCATCCTCAAAGTATTATTCATTCTATGGTTGAATTGCAAGATACTTCTGTGTTAGCTCAGTTGGGTTGGGCGGATATGCGTTTACCTTTACTTTATGCCCTTTCCTATCCCGATCGCCTTTACACTAATTGGGAGTCTTTGGATTTGGTAAAAGTCGGTAGTCTTACTTTCCGTGAACCTGATCATCAGAAATATCCTTGTATGCAACTAGCTTACTCGGCAGGTAGGGCGGGGGGTTGTTTACCTGCGGTGTTAAATGCGGCCAATGAACAGGCGGTGGCTCTTTTCCTTGAAGAAAAAATTGCTTTTCTCGATATTCCCCGTTTGATTGAGACTGTGTGCGATCGCTTCTCGACCCAAAACAAAGCCCAACCATCCTTAGATGATATAATTGAAGCCGATCAATGGGCCAGAAAAGAGGTGTTACAATCCCTCACAGTATTAGCTTAAAACAAGAAAAAATAAACTATGGTATGGAATTTTGAGCCAAAAATCTTATTACAGGGTATCAACGAACCCGATGCCCTATGTTACGTCAAGGCTACCCAGTGGAAAAACATTAATCAACTTGTGGGAGTACCATCGACCTACATTGGCGATTCATACCATGATATACCTCTATTTGACCTTGTGAGCGAAGCGGTGGAACATCTTGGGGGTATCAACACCAGCATCATTTTTAACCATCCCTACAGCGTCTTAGATGCCACCCTAGAAGCCATGGACGCAGGGATAAAGCAAATTATTATCAATGCGGGGGGAATTCCTCCCCTTGACTTATTTAAGTTAAAACAAAAAGCCCAACAAAAACAAGTACAACTTTTAGGCACAAACGGCGCAGGAATATTATTAGCCAATAAAGCTAGTTATGGGGTGTTAAATCCTCAACTGTACCCCACGGGTAACATTGGTATTATTAATTATGGAGATAGTAAAATAAGTTTTGAATTGGCTTTGCTATACCAAAACCATAATCAAGGGGTATCTACTGTGATTAATTTGGGTAATTGTACCTTTCAGGAAGTGGATTGGGAAATGTTACTTTCAACCCTTAATAATGATCCTGATACACAGAAAATCATCATCAATATTAATAATATTCTTTCCATCAATTACGAAAAACTAGCCCATAACATTCTTAACTATGGAGACAAACCAGTTTTTATCTATAACCTAGATGTCCATAATCTTAATGCCATCATGAGAGCGGCTCAACCCAGAATTATCACCGATCAAATTCCGCTCCATCTCAATCAGGTACAATCCCCCCAAGAAATTATTAATTATTGGCAGGAATTAGGTTTAAATATTATTTCTAATCCCCTCGATATTTAGTTAACCTCAATTCAGGATAACGAGTTATGAGTGGCACAAGTTTTGGAGTCTAGGTTTGATTTGGGATATTGTTTAATTACAGTACGAAATATATTTTTGATTACCAAAGTTATTGATTCTGAGCAATATCACTACTGTTGCCTGTTCCCTGTTCCCCACCTTTACCAGAAAATTTTATCCCGAATTCAGGTTATCTTAGTTCAATTTATTGAACGATAAACTGTTAGCCTTGTAATTCATTGCAAGGCGAGTGATGATATATTTTCTAAATCGGATTGGGTATCATTCATTACACGGTGGGGCGAGGAAGATATAATCTATTTATAACTGATTATCCGAACTTGATTTTATAGGGGGTTTGCCTCTTAAATCCCCCAATAATGGGGGACTTTTTATTGTAATAATCAACCCTAACTTGATATAACTGGATTTTTAGTTACAAATTAAAGAAAGAAAAAAATGCTTGACCAATTCCAAGACTATTATTAGCCACAGGCACAATGTTATTAGCAGTTTCTAGGGGGGGAGCAACATTTTCCGCCGCAACACTATCCGCCCCAAACTCAAAACTACCAATATCCACCGTACCATTAACAATACGGTTTAATCCTCTTTGATCAGTTAACACCTCCTCAAAAATAGAAACTTGTTCAATAAAAGTGTTATTTCCTGCATTGATAGCGGGGCTACCTTCTAATAAAGGATAAAAACCAGCTCCATCAAAACTACCCAAAAGAGGATCAACAGGATTATTGATGCCCCCTGCAATGTTGCCATTAATTCCATCGACAATTAAGCCATTACCATTACCCACAAGGTTAGAAGCACTACCAATGCTGAAAAAACCTTCAATATCAGGGCTATCTATATTTTTGGCAATAATACTATTTCGGATTAGAATGCCTTCCAAATCTCCGTTGGATAAGATACCAGAACCTAACTCGGCACTGTTTTCTACGATAGTAGCATTGACGATGGTTACTTGTCCTGGGCCACCTTCATCCACTAAATCGATGAGAATTCCACCGCCCCCAGCAAAGGCATCATTGTTAGGATTGGTGGGTTCAACGGCTTTAAAACCTGCTAGTAAGGCTCTATTTTGGGCAATGGTGGTGTTGAGAATGGTAAGGCTTCCTCCACTGTGCCAAATGCCCCCACCCCCTTCTACTTGGTCAACATAAAAGGTTCTCACGTTGGCATCGTTACCGATAATGGCACTATTACTAATGGTCATGGCTCCATTGTTGAACAGTCCTCCTCCATTGACCTCTGATTGGTTATTTCTGATGATGGAGTTATTAATGTTTACTGTACCAAGGAGATTGGCGATCGCACCGCCGTTCACATTTGCGGGGGAACTAGCCCCATCCCAACCTGCGGTATTTTCTTGGAGAATACTGTTATTAACTGTCAGTTCACCATTTTGCAACACTCGAATCGCACCGCCGAGAAAAGAATCAGGATCTAAACTTTGATCCACCGGCCCACCTTCTGCGAATGTTCCTTGGGTTAAACCATTTTGAAGGGTAAGGTTTTCTAAGATTAAACTACCTCCTTCCTTAATGTCAAAGATGCGATCGCCCAGCGCCCCTGCATCAATAATTGTATTACTAGGATCTTCACCCACAATGGTTACACGGGTACTAATATCTAAATCCCCAGTCCGAAGAACCGTATTATCAAATAACCCTAAAACACTTTCTTGGGTTTCTGGTTGTTCCCCTTCACCATTACCATTATCACCATTATCAGTATCATCCTGATTTTCTCCACCACTATCACCACCGCCATTTTCTCCCTCATCTCCTGAGTCCTCTTGATTTTCATCTCCTGTGTCTTCTTGATTCTCATCAACGGTTTCTTCTTCCTGTTGTTCTTCTTCTTGCCCATCATCTCCTTCTACCCCCTCTGTCTCAGCGGGAGAACCAACTTGCTCTTGAAACCGAAAATCCTCCCTACCCTCAATGGTTAAATTATAAGTCCCTGCGGCCAATTGAATGATATATTGTCTAGCAGGATCTCTATGGGCAATGATAATCGCATCCCGTAAAGATAAACCATTACTAGCATTACCATCATTTTGATCCTCAAAAACATCCACCACCAAGGTAATCGGCTCTGACATTTCTCCATTATTCATCTCATTAAGAATAATAGAATTATTATCAACAAACTCACTAAATCCCTCATCATCAAAGGAATCGCCCAGGCCCTCCATCATACCGTTATTTCCCCCAAAAAAACTGACGATACGATCAAATTCAGCCACCCTCGCATCAAAATCAATACGCTCTAACATATGATTTATAACCTATTTATTTATATTTGTTCATTTCCCCCATGATACCCTTTCTTTCCTATCAAACATAACAAATATGCAAAAGAAAAAAGCCCTCTAAACTTAGAGGGCTTCAAATTTATATTAACTGACAAAGATCTTCTTAATCCTAGGCGGGGAGAGAGTTAATGGCAGTATCAACTTGACCTTGTAAGGCACTAGGAATGCTAAACTGATCAATACTACTAACAAAGTTTCGACCTATTTGACGAGCAGTTTCACCGTTATAGCGATTAATTACACCTTGAGAAATAAGATTATCGGTGAATAAGTCAGCACCCTCAATTTTATTGTTAAGAGCAACTATATCAGTAGCCTGAGCACCTAAAGCGATTTCTAAGGCGATCGCAGCTTGAGGGAAACCTTCATTGAGTTTTCCAGTCCAGAATGCTAAACCTTCAGCTTCAGCATTCCGGTTAAAAGCATTTCTGTATATTCTGTTGACTATTCCTGCCGCATTTAAGCCTCCGAAGACTTCAAGGGCTTCTGGTTGAGAATCTACATTCCCAAAGTCATTGGTAAATGTATTGTAAAGATTTAACGCTTCAGGAGATAGAGTATCAATACCAGACCCAGATCTAGGAGAATAAACTACATTTTCACGAGCCAAAACATCGCTCCAAAAGTCACGACCCTCAGGATCTGCAGGTCTGCCATAGTATGCAACATAAGCAATTTGTACGTTGTCACTGTTTAAAGTTAATGGTTCTACACTGGGGGTCTCCGGTACACTAGGAACACCCGGAGCTTGAGATAACCTTTCTGAAACTGTAATGTTACGGTTTACAGAGGATACCACTAAGGAATAAGGAAGGTTAGCATCACCGTCTAATCCAGCTATATTAGGACCATTTGCTTCAAAACCTGCGACTTTAATTCTGATGGAATCTCCGTCTTGAACTAGCGTATCAATTATTCCTTCTGGAATAGTAACTGATGTGGAGCCATTGTTAAGGAAAGTAAACACTTGTCCACCAGGTAGTATTTCGCCTGTACTATCATTAACTACGGATATATATGGTCTAGTATCATCATTGGCTCCTAATCCGTTAGTAGTGCGAGTGTTAACAGTAACAACTAAATCTCCCCCATTGGAAGACTGAGTAGAGTTGACAATATCAACTTTGAACTCGTCTGCATAGCCCACAGCACTTATATTATTGGTGAGGTTATTAGGAGTTAAAATGTTAGTAGTGGTAAAGCCTGATGGACCTATGAGATTAGCAGTGGGAAAGGCAACCAAAAAGTTGTCAGATCCCTGAAGTACGCCATCTAAAGATACACTATTAGCTCCTGCACCTCTTTGACTAAAGCCACTGGTGCGAGGAATAAAACTTCCTGCTTGAAACTCAGCTACAGAAGTAAGAGAGAGCTCTGCACTTACATTGTATGTAACGGGGTTCCCAGTGTTAAAAGTGAATAAATTATTATCATTATTATTTTGCCGACCAACTATTTGAAGGCGATAAGTGCGATTGGCACTCAAGTTGCTTGGAGGGGTTAAAGTAGCTTCACCACCAACAGACCCAGCAGACGCCACAACTTCGTTATTGCTTGTATTAATTAGAATCAACTTGAACGCCTGTGGTCCATTAAGAGGGGTTGCACTTGATTCTACTTTTATTGTGGGAGATCCAGATGCAGTAAGTCTAAATTCATATTCATCAACAGGTTTACCCTGACGACCTGTCTGAGGGGGTTGAGTACCAAAACTACGAAAGAAATCAGTGGGAGTAAATGTTCCCTGTAATTGTACTAATTTGGTCATTGTTTTTAACTGATATTTGAGCTAAATTATTTTTCTGTCGCTACATACTATCATGATTTTTAAATTTGTGTCAATTTAATTTGAGCGTTTTATAAACTTTTAATTTTCTCTAGAATTAACACTTTTTACTCATTCTTGATAAATATATAGCTACTCTATATATTAGTACCATTTTTTTTTGTTGGGTTATATTATTTAATTTTATGAATTACCTGTAATAAAATTACAAGAAAGAGTGCTCAAATCCTCAAAAAAATTGTCATTCACATATTGACTTACTAATAACTCTCAAAATTAGTTTCTAGGGGCAGATTTCTGGCTTTTTATTCCTTGTCCTTCACAGTCAGGACAGGCAATGGGATAATAGTCGAAAGAGTTGATATAGTCTGATAGTCTTCTTTCTAAGACTTTTCCGCTTCCTTTACACTTTAGACAAAATCTCATATCTGATAACCTCTTTCAAATGTAATAATTGCTTATTTATAATCTACCCAAGTTATCGTAATGATAACTCGTTATATTTGTCTATTTTTGGTTAAGAAGTGTTAACAATATTTTCGTTATGTTACTTAGGGTAAAGGACCATAAATGGTATTTCGTGATACTTGAGGGATAATTTGGTAGTTAATAAAACAAATGTAAGTGTTTTGTAACTAAGTGTATTTACTTATAAAGCGATACAAATGTTTATATTTGTAATTCAAGTAGGAATGACCATGGGTTGTAAGGATGCGTTAGTTTACCCTGCGATGCCGAAATAGGCGGCTACGAGAAATAGTCCGTCGGTGATGATGGTGCTTACCACAGCCCCGGCAAAGGCAAGGTGATGGAGTTTCTTTTGTTGAAGGGCATAGAGACTGATGCCCAGAAGGATGTTAGCTAGTAGGATAGCCCAACTGATCCCCCATGGGGTGTTGACTTGGGCGATCGCCCCTTGTAATATAGGTTTAAGGAGGTTAGGATCACTGTCCATGATTTCTACCCAATAGGGAATTAAGCCTGTGATGTAGAAATATAAATCGGTGATGGCGGTGCCTAGTAATGAGCCTAAATAAAAATAATTGCCGATGAGGCCCCAACCACGATAAATGCCCCAAAGGGCGAAGGGTAAGCCGATGGCTTCGATGGGAATGTGAATGGCGGGAGTCCATCTTAACCAACCCCAATAAATTGAGCCACAAAGCCAACTCCAGCTAAAACCAATGATTATGTCTCCCCATAGATATGTTTTAGGGTGCGATCGCAACTTAAGACCAAAAAAAACCCAAATCAGAGTCGAACATAAACTTAAAATGGGAAAGGTACGGACTAAGGGCGCTTGAAAAAAAACAGGAATGGACACAAGGAAAGCCGAGGCCAGAAAAATGAGAACTCCTTGACGCTTTCCTTCATCTCGCCATACCCCTTGCTGATACTGTACCACTGCCCCCATCACCGTCGGGAAATATGAACTAATTTGGGTTAAAAAAGTATTATTAAACAAAATTTCTTAAAATATCTTTACTTATCGTTACTTAAATCTTAATGTATTTTACAAGTAAAGACAAAAAAATGACCATTAGGATTGGGCAGGGGGAAGATAATCATTAAATTTCTCCTGATTAAAATGGTACACCGTACGGATAGGATAAGGAATGACAATATCTTCATTATCAAAGGCCTGTTTAATAGCTGCGATCGCCTTAGTTTGAATGCGACGAACATCAGCCTGTCGAGAATCCGTCCAATATCGAACCACCAAATCAATGGAACTGTCATTAAAAGCCACCAAATCCACCTCAGGAGCAGGTTCATGGGTAACACCACCAATGGTATTAATAATCTGCTCTAAAATCGCCTTAGCTTGGGGTAAAGAAGTATTGTAATCTACCCCTACCATTAAATCAGTACGTCGAGAAGGAAAAGCCGTTTTAATTTTAATGGCGCTAGTAAACACCGTGGAATTAGGAATTAGTATTTTTTCTCCCTGATAAGTTTTGATTTCTGTGGTACGAATATTAATATTTTCCACCGTCCCTTCATGATCATCCACCTGAATTTGATCTTGAATTACAAAGGGTTCTTCTAATAAAATTAAAATACCCGCCAAGAAGTTTTTAAATATGTCTTGAAAAGCAAAACCCACCGCCACAGAACCGAGTCCGAGGGTAGCAATAATATCCCCTAATCTTAAGCCAGGAAAGGCAATAATGGAGGCAATTACTATTCCCACAATCCAAGTTATGATGTAAGTCGCTTTTAAAAATAGTAGTCTTAACGAGGTACTTTTGATCGTTTTATCCGCCACTTTTTTAGCGAGATTATGGGTAAATTCTGCTCCGTATCTAGTCAGAGCAACAATTATTAAGGCGCTAATGAGACCGGGTAAAATCGTTATGGAGTTACCTATTAGCTCGTTAATACTGTTTTGTATAGTATCAATAATTCCAGTCATTATCTTTAGTAAAATTAACTATGGTTAGTGTAGCATTAATTCTTAATATTACAAAATTTATTGGTAATTGTTATGGTTATAAAATATTTTAATTATCTTTTTAATATCACCTTAATATCATTGTTGCTTCTGTGGAAAATATAATAGTATATTGCCATTCAGATTTTGTAGATTGATCGTCTCCAGACCACATTAAGATGAGAATATCTTTTAAATTAAATGAAATAAGTAGAAGATTATTTTTGAGAATCAACTATTTTGAAAAAAAATATGATCAGAACTGATCATCAATTGATCCTATAATAATTCGGTGGTAAAGTAAGAAAACAAAAATAATCTAATGAAGATAGGTATTCCCAAAGAAATAAAAGACCAAGAATTTAGGGTAGGTTTAACCCCCGCCAGTGTCAAAATATTATCAGAGCAAAATCATCAAGTATTTGTGGAAGATGGGGCTGGTTTAGGCTCAGGATTCACCAACGAAGATTATCAATGGGCAGGGGCTACCATCACCGACTATAAAACCGTTTGGGAGCAAGAAATGGTCGTAAAAGTAAAAGAGCCATTACCCCAAGAATATCCTCATCTAAAGCAGGGACAAATCTTATTTACCTATCTTCATTTGGCCGCCGATCGCACCTTAACCGAATCCTTAATCAAAAGTGGTGTAACGGCGATCGCCTATGAAACCGTACAACTACCCGATGGCAGACTACCCCTGCTCACCCCCATGAGCATCATTGCAGGACGTTTATCCGTACAAATAGGCGCAAGATACCTCGAAAAACAACAAGGAGGAAAAGGAATACTCCTAGGAGGTATCCCAGGCGTTGCCCAAGGAAATATCGTCATCCTCGGAGGGGGCATCGTCGGCACAGAAGCAGCTAAAATAGCCGTAGGCATGGGAGCAAAAGTAACCATCTTAGACGTAAATATTGACCGATTAGCCTACCTAGAAAACATCTTCGGCTCAAGGGTAGAACTACTTTACAGCAACTCCCAAACCATTGCCAAAAGCGTCATTAATGCCGACTTACTCATTGGAGCGGTATTAATTACAGGGAAAAAAACCCCCATCCTAGTATCAAGAGACTTAGTCAAAAAAATGTCCCCCGGTTCAGTTATCCTTGATGTAGCAGTAGATCAAGGGGGTTGCATCGAAACCCTGCGCACCACCTCCCACAGTAACCCCAGTTACACCGAAGAAGACATAATCCATCTCGGTATCCCCAACTTACCCGGTGCCGTGCCTCGCACCTCCACCCAAGCCCTCAATAACAATACCCTCCCCTATGTAATTAAACTAGCCAATCAGGGTATCGGAGCATTAAAACAAGATGCCACCCTCGCTCAAGGTTTAAATATTCATTATTATCGTCTAGTCCATCCCGCTGTCCAACAAGTTTTCCCCGACTTACCCCAATAACTTAAAATCTGAAAGCATTCTAATTGTGATTAGACAATAAAGTTTCAATTTTCTGAATTACCTTTTCTTCATTAATGGGCTTCCCTAAAAATCCCGAAGCCCCCACCAACTTACTCCTTACCCGATCTACCATACCATCATTGCTAGTGAGAATAATAATGGGAATATGCTTAAGATTAGAAACTCGCCGAATCTGAGAACAAATTTCATAACCGTTGATAATAGGCATCATCACATCTAAAAAAATTAAATCAGGTTTATGGGTAATAATTTCAGGTAAAGCCTTTAAAGGATTTTGAATGGCAATGAATTGATAGCCAGACTTAGTGACGATATGCTTCATAATTTCGCATATTTGAATACTATCATCTACACAGATAATTAATTTTTGACGAGTGGGTTTGGTAATTTTGTAATTTTTATTATCACTAACTCCAATTAAAGTAACATTTAAAGAAGTATCACTCACCGAAACTAACTCAATAATATCCCTCTCAAAATAAGGTCTCAACCAGATAGTAACTTTAACAACGCTTAATTTGAGTCTGTCCGCAACTTCCTTTAAAGTTAATTTTCCATTGAAAAGAGAGACTAATTTAGTATAAGTAGGGGTGTTAAAATTTTTTCGGAGGATGGCAGGATTTTTGATAATTGGTGCAGTATTAGGAGACCAACGAGTTAATTTTTCCTTTTGCCAGATTAACCATAAATTTTCGGCTTGGGTTAATGGTTCATCAAAGTGAAACAAATTGAGAGAATTTTTTAACCCTGATTCTTCGGAAAAACCTTTTTCCGCCACAATAAAATCATAGGATAAATTATGTTTTGACCCTGCATATAATATATCAAACAATATTTCTATAATTCTTGATTTAATAATAGATAATGCTTGTTCTTTGTTGATAAGAAAGCGGTTGAGTAGATTTACAATAATTTGATAATTCCAGCATTCATAATCCTTTGAAGAAGCTAAGTCAATTAAATCTAAATCTAGTTGAGGACAAGACTTTGTAATTAATCTTTGCCATGAACGATAGGGATGATCGCCGCCATCGGCCCAAACGATTCTACCTAAACAGAAATATATGCGCCAAGTTTTACCTTTATTTCCAACTATATCTAATCTACCCGTTACCTTTTTTTCATTGGAAGATTCAAATTTTTCTCTTAGCGTCATTGCCCTTTTTTTTTTGAATAATCTACTTTTATTATCTATTGTTCCCTGACTTCTAGCCAATATTTATGCTTATTTTTGGCGTTGATGTGATCACACTTACTGGCATTGGAAAATTAAATTTTAAAGAAGGAAAAAAATTGATTTAATTGTGTTTTATGCTCGATCGCCCTTCTTTTTCCAAGGTCTTAACTGATATTTTACCCCGTAAATTATGGTAGGATAGATATTGCTCTATATTTCTTATAAATTACTGGTAATTAATGATTTACCCTGATTTCGATGAATTTTCTTCGTTAACCAACCAAGGAAACTTTATTCCTGTCTATCAAGAATTAGTGGCAGATTTAGAAACTCCCGTTTCCGCTTGGTATAAGGTATGCGCAGATCAACCCTACAGTTTTTTATTGGAATCAGTGGAAGGCGGAGAAAACTTAGGGCGTTATAGTTTTTTAGGTTGTGATCCTGTTTGGACATTGGAAGCTAGGGGACATCATACCACCAAAACCCATCGACAGGGTAAAGTAGAGGTTTTTACTGGTAATCCTTTCGATATTCTTTCTAGTTGTCTCGAATCCATTAAGCCCGTTCATTTACCGCAATTACCCCCAGATATTGGCGGTTTGTTTGGTTATTGGGGTTATGAGTTGATTTCTTGGATTGAACCCAAGGTGAAGGTATATGCTCCCAAGGAGGGTGATTTACCCGATGGAATGTGGATGCAAATTGATAATCTTTTGATTTTTGATCAGGTAAAACGTAAAATATGGGCGATCGCCTATGCCGATTTAAGACAAAAACACCTTACCCTAGAAGAAATCTATCAACAAGCCTGTGACAAAATTAATAAATTAGTCCTCAAACTCCAGTTACCCCTACCCACCACCGCCAAACCCCTTGAGTTTAACCCCAACAAACCCATTAACTCCACTAACCTAGAAAACTATCAGAGTAACACCACCAAAGAACAATTTAACGCCAGTGTTGCTAAGGCCAAGGAATATATTAAGGCAGGAGATATTTTTCAAGTAGTAATTTCCCAGAGATTACAATCTTATTACAGTGGTCACCCCTTTGAATTGTATCGCTCCTTAAGATTAATCAATCCTTCCCCCTATATGGCTTTCTATAACTTTGATGGATGGCAATTAATCGGCTCATCTCCTGAGGTGATGGTTAAAGCCGAAAAAGACGAACAAGGCAAAACCAAAGCCACCCTACGCCCCATTGCTGGAACTCGCCCTAGGGGCAAAACCCTTCAAGAAGATCAAGCCCTCGCCCAAGATTTGTTACAAGATCCCAAAGAGGTGGCAGAACACGTGATGTTAGTGGATTTGGGTAGAAATGACCTCGGTAGGGTATGCCATAAAGGTACTGTTACCGTAGATGAATTGATGGTAATTGAGCGTTATTCCCACGTGATGCACATTGTCAGCAACGTTACGGGAGAATTAGAGGAGAAATATACCCCTTGGGATTTACTTAAAGCCGCTTTTCCCGCAGGTACTGTCAGCGGTGCGCCTAAAATCCGAGCCATGGAAATTATCAATGAATTAGAGCCTGAAAGGAGAGGGCCTTATTCTGGGGTGTATGGTTATTATAATTTTGAAGGTCAATTAAATACCGCTATCACTATTCGCACCATGATTGTGGAAAAAGCGCAAGGGGCAGAAAATCACCGAGTTTATCTTCAAGCAGGGGCTGGATTAGTGGCAGATTCTGATCCCGATAAGGAATATCAGGAAACTATCAATAAGGCTAAGGGTTTATTAGAAGCCATCAGGAGTTTGGGTTAACTTGAGTTGGGGATAACATGTGTAGTCTTGTAAAGGCTTGAATAATTGACAATTGACAATTGACAATGAATAATTGAACTATTTTACTCTTACTCCCAATCCCCCGTACTCCTTATCTCCTAGCCGTACGGACGTACCATGGTATGTCCCCTACCATATAACACAACTCTTATCCCAAGCTGAAGTTATTTTAATGTCTATTAGTCTTAGATATTTAATATTAAATGAAATTATTTTTAGATCGATATGCTTATTTAAATTCTCCAATACATAGATGGGAGCAAAAGCCAAAGTTTATTGCTTTGATGAGTTTGATTATGGCTTTTTCTTTTATTAATAAATTAAAGTTATTACCTGTAATGGTATTAACTACAGTATTTTTTTTTGTAATATCTAAATTGCCAATCACCTTTTTAATTTCTCGCTTACGTTATCCAGGTTTATTTATTATTGGATTAATTATTTTTTTGCCTTTCGTAATTGGAGAAAATATTATCTTTAATTGGAGTTTTATAAGTGTAAAAATAGAGGGTATTTTAATGGTGATTGTGATTATAATAAGATTTTTATCTATTTTAACTATTAGTTTAATTCTCTTTGCCACTGCACCTTTTATTTCTACCTTAAAAACTCTTCAATCCTTGGGGCTTTCACCTATCATCAATGATATGATGTTACTTACTTATCGTTATTTAGAGCAGATGGGCGATCGCCTTTTAACCATGGAAAAAGCGTTACAATTAAAAGGTTTTAAACTTCATAAATTAAGCCGTAGAAATTTAAAAATTATTGCTAATTTAATTGCCAGTCTATTAATAAGAAGTTATGAAGAGTCAAAATTAGTATATCAAGCTATGATTTTGAGGGGTTATGGCATAAGAATAAAACAAGATAACTATAATTATCCATCCATAAAATCTGTACATTGGTTAGCTTGTTATGGAGTAGTTTTAATCAGTTTAACTTTAATTTTTTTAGAATATTTCCTGTGATAAAAAGAAACTATTTTTATAATTTATTCCCTAAGCAAAATCCCCCAATGTAGGGGGAATTAACAATCTAATCGTTGAGGATAGTTTCAACTACGGCTTCGATGGGGATGTCTTGGGCTTCTTTGGTGGCTCGTTTAACAAACTCTACTTTACCATCTTTTAACGATCGCCCCGTAACTACTCGATAGGGAATACCCACTAAATCAGCATCTTTGAATTTTACCCCTGCCCTCTCATTACGATCATCTAAAAGGGTATCAATACCAGCTTTATTGAGGTCATTATATAGCTGTTCGGCGACTCTTACTTGTTGTTCGTCGCTGATGTTAGGAATAATAACGATGGCTTGATAGGGTGCGATCGCCCTTGGCCATATGATACCATCTTTATCATAGGATTGCTCTACCGCTGCCTGGGCAAGACGGGATACACCAATACCATAACATCCCATCACGAAAGGTTCTTCTTTTCCTGCCTCACTGGTATAGGTAGCGCCCATGGCTTGGGAATATTTCGTACCCAGTTGGAAAATATGCCCTACCTCAATACCTCTGGCGGTTTGTAACAATTGTGTAGAATCGTGTAAACTGCGATCGCCCACAGACGCTTTACGAACATCCACCACGGTAGGTAAAGTAAATTCCTTACCCCAATTTGCGCCCACGGTATGATAACCCATTTCATTGCTACCCGTGACGAAGTTGGCTAAATCTTTGACGGTTTCATCGGCTAAACGTAAAAAACTACCCTCTACCTGTGCTGAGGGTGCAATGTAATCATCACTTAAATCAGGGGCAATATAACCCAAGGGTAAAGATTTACTAGCCCATTTTTGTTGGGCGTTTTCATCGGGAACAGTTAAACTAATGATGGTTTTAGCATCATAATTATGGGCAATTTTGACCAATTCATTATTTAATTTAACTTCATTAACATCTTGATCCCCCCTAATACTGACTAAAATTAAGACAGTTTTTCCTGAATCGTAAACCGCTTGATATAAAACATTTTTGACAATATTAGTAGGAGAGCAGTTTAAAAATTCACTTACTTTGGCAATGGTTTCAGTGTTAGGAGTTTCTTTCTTTTCAAAACTACTAAAAGGAGAAGCCACCACATCCGCAGGTAAAGAAACCGCCTTTTCTACGTTAGCCGCATATTTACCATCCTCGGTGTATAAAATCTCGTCTTCCCCCGCATCCGCCAATACCATAAATTCTTGAGAACCTGAACCGCCAATGGCCCCCGAATCGGCTTCTACTGCCCGAAAACTTAGCCCACAACGGCTTAAAATATTGCGGTAAGCCCGATCCATATCTGCATAGGTTTCCTTGAGGGATTCAGGGCTAGTATGGAACGAATAACCATCCTTCATGATAAATTCTCGACCACGCATCAAGCCAAAACGGGGGCGAATTTCATCCCTAAATTTGGTTTGAATTTGGTATAGGTGTTGGGGTAACTGACGGTATGATTTGATCATATCACTGGCGATCGCCGTTATCACCTCCTCATGGGTAGGGCCTAAACCCAACTCCCTTTTTTGCCTATCCACCAAAGAAAACATAATCCCTTCTGCCTTGGTGTAAGTATCCCAGCGCCCCGACTCCTGCCACAAATCCGCAGGTTGAATCTGGGGTAATAAACATTCCAACGCCCCCGTTGCGTTCATTTCTTCTCGGACTATCTGGGAAACTTTTTGTAATACACGCCACATCAACGGCATATAAGCATAAACACCGCTACCAATACGGCGAATAAAACCAGCCCTCAACAATAGCTTATGACTAGGGATTTCAGCTTCCGCAGGGTCTTCTCGTAAAGTAACCCATAACATCTGAGATAAACGCATATTTAAATTGACCATCCATTTGACAATGTTTGATTGTATCAGAAATTCTCCTATTCACAATCATAGAAAAACAACCAACGGTATAGAAGTCGGTAATAGATTTTACAAAGATAAAGAATCACCAACATCCATAAATAAACTTTAGATGGTTATCTCCATGTTCTTTATATGAAGTTTTGTAAAGAGATTTTTTAATAATTTGCAACAATAATTGTCTGTTTGTAGTAGATTCTTGTATCCTAAAAAAGTGGGGATCAATGCTCAATTAAAGCCTTTGAGGTTTTCTGATTACCAGTAATGCTGGAAATGTGAGAACCACGAAAAATAATATCAGTTAACATAACTACAAAAATTAATTATTACAATTAAGAGCATAGTTAAATAACATAACAAAATTAAAAGTTATGGTTTTTATCAATTTGTCTTAGTTTTTAGAGTCATATTTGTCCATAGAATTTAGATTTTAAAAACAAAAAACAAATTACTAAGGACTATTAGCTTAAAACTTTGTTCTTACAAAAAATAATTAAAAAAATAAAAACTATCAATTGATATTATTCAATTAATCATAGTTAAATGATGCAATTTGTAATTAACACAATTGCAAAAAGAACATTATAAATCATAATTTAATTAATCATTGATCTCCATTTTTTTAGTTAATTAAAGTTGTTATATAATTGAGGGAAAGACCATGCCTAGAAGAAAGAAAAATTTTGCTTGTGGTCATGTCGGATATGGTAGTAAATGTCATAGATGCGCCCATCAAGACTCCATGAGAGAAGAAAAAAGGAGGGCAAAAAACGCTTGGAGACAAAGTTTTAACCATGATCCCATTGACTTAAGTTCATTACCAAAAAACGTAGTTTTAAAGGCTAGGGACATTATTAAAAAACTGCAAAACAAAACTAGCTATACCAATTTTAGGGGAAAAAGACTAAGACATAATCGCTTCATCATTAGTATTCCCGTAACGAGGCATTATCGCCTAATTTGTCGAGACTGTGGCAGTTTTGTAGCGCCAGAAGCGGTGGTATCCCATGAAGATTATAATGTTTGTAAACCAGGAATTTAGTTATTAGGTTTTAAGTGTTAGGGTTGATTGGATTTGTGTTTAAGCCTAGTACCATTTATCTGAGTTCAATTCATTAAACGATAAAATGTTAGCCTTGTAATTTATTGCAAGGTAACTAAAAATATTATTCCGAACTCAAGTTAGGTTTAAGGTGAGCTGGTACAAATTAAAATATAGATCAAAAAAATACCCAAGACCTTAAAATGGTTAAATTGTTAACTATCAACTGCTAACCATGCTCAAAATCGAACTACCTAATATTCCTCCTCAATCTTGGCAATGTGAAATCGGTAAAAAATGGGATCATCCCTATACTGTGCGCTACGAGAGTAATTTGGATGATGGGGCAAACCATGGGATGCCTTTGGGGGGTTTTGGGGCAGGTTGTATCGGTAGGGCGCCTAGTGGAGATTTTAATTTGTGGCACATTGACGGGGGAAATCATACTTTTACGACTCTCCCTGCTTGTCAGTTTGCGGTATTTGAACACCCGGAAGGGGAAGATGCCCAAGTATATGCCCTCAGTACCAATGCTCCCGAGGATGGTAGTTTATCGAGTTGGTCATGGTATCCTCAAGGAAAGGGTACTTATTCGGCACTGTATCCCCGTAGTTGGTTTAGTTATGAAGGGGTGTTTAAATCCCAGTTGGTATGTGAACAATTTTCTCCCGTCTGGGCAGGGAGTTATCAGGAGTCTAGTTATCCCATGGCGGTGTTTGAGTGGAGTATTCATAATCCCACTGATAAACCCATTACCATGAGCATTATGGTATCCTGGCAAAATACGGTGGGTTGGTTTACCAATGCCATTAAATCGCCCACGGTGAAGGTGAGGGATGATGGTAGCCCTGAGTATGAGTATAAACCCCGTTGGGGCAACAGTACGGGCAATCTTAATCAATGGATACAGGATGGTTTTCGGGTAGGTTGTTTATTCGATCGCATCAGGTTAGAGGATGAACCCACGGAAGGGGAAGGGCAATGGGCGATCGCAACTACTACCAATCCTACCTTAGAGGTATTTTATCACACCCGTTGGAATCCCAAAGGAGACGGCAGCGAAATTTGGGATAGATTTGCCATGAATGGCTCTTTACCAGACTTTCAGGACGAAACCCCCGCCGAACCAGGGGAACAAATTGCAGGGGCAATGGCGATCAGATTTACCATTCGCCCTGGGAAAACCAAAAAGATTCCTTTTATTTTAGGGTGGGATTTCCCCGTAACGGAATTTGCCCAAGGAGTTAACTATTTTCGTCGCTATACCGACTTTTTTGGCAGAAATGGGCGTAATGTGTGGTCAATGATTCGCACGGGCTTAAAACACCATGATATGTGGCAAAATAAGATAAAAATGTGGCAAGAGCCGATTTTGAGTCGTTCTAATTTGCCTGATTGGCTGAAAATGGCTCTGTTTAATGAATTATATTTGCTTACCCAAGGGGGTACATTGTGGACAGCCGCCACGGAGGATGATCCGGTGGGTCAATTTGGGGTGTTAGAATGTATTGATTATCGTTGGTATGAAAGTTTAGATGTCCGTTTATACGGCTCTTTTGGACTTTTACAACTTTTCCCCCGTCTCGAAAAGTCCGTTATGGAAGCCTTTGCCCGTGCCATTCCCACGGCGGATGATACTCCCCGTATTATCGGTTATAACGGTGCTTCGGCAATTAGGAAGGCAAAAGGGGCAACTCCCCACGATTTGGGCGCACCTAATGAGCATCCTTGGATAAAAAGCAACTATACCAGTTACCAAGATTGTAATTTGTGGAAGGATTTGGGTTCGGATTTTGTGCTGTTGGTATATCGGGATTATCTTTATACGGGTAAAAATGATCAGGATTTCTTGTGGGAATGTTGGGATAGTGTGGTGGAAACTTTGCACTATGTGAAGGGTTTTGACCTTGATAATGATGGTATTCCCGAAAATTCTGGTGCGCCTGATCAAACTTTTGATGATTGGCGTTTACAGGGTATCAGCGCCTATTGTGGTGGTTTGTGGATATGTGCGTTGGAAGCGGCCATCGCCATTGGTACTATATTATTAGATAATCCCCCTGTAAATCCTGCTTTGGAGAAGGAAAACGCTCAGGAAAATATCCAAGGTGCGATCGCCCTTTTCCGTCAATGGTTACATCAATCAAGGGCAATTTACCATGACACCCTCTGGAATGGGGAATATTACAACCTAGACAGTAAAAGCGGTTCGGATGTAGTAATGGCAGATCAACTCTGCGGACAATATTACGCCCAATTGTTGAAGTTACCTGATGTGGTGGAAAAGGAATATGTCACCGCTACCCTGCAAAAAATTTATGATGCTTGTTATCTCAAATTCCATAACGGCACCCTCGGCATCGCCAACGGGGTTAAACCCGATGGAAGTCCAGAAAAGGAAAATGATACCCACCCCCTCGAAATTTGGACAGGAATTAACTATGGTATCGTCGCCTTTATGATTCTCAATGGCATGAAGGAGGAGGGTTTACAGGTAGCAGAAACAGTGGTTAATCAAGTTTATGGCAATGGTTTACAATTCCGCACCCCCGAAGCAATTACGGCGGTTAATACTTTCCGTGCTAGTCATTATTTAAGGGCGATGGCGATTTGGGCTATTTATCAGGCACTTAGTTGAAATAAACGGACTTTTACTTTTAATATTAAGATTTTACTAACAGTAAAAAAAATATATGTACCATAGTTTCTTTCTGGTCTACGCCACTATCTTGAACCCATCTAATTACTGAATATTATTTAATATTAGCTTCTCATTATCTAACTAATTAACTAGACGACTCATGAACATTATACTTAACTTACTAGCCGGAGCAATAATCTCTTATGGATGTTCACTGTATTTCGCAAATAGAAAAAAAAATATTCATAGGAAAATAGCGGAGATAGATTCCTATTCTAAATATATTAATCAATTGAGACAATTATCCATAGAACTTAATGGAATAGCTTATGTAAATCTTTTTTTAGTTCTTTCTCTTTTATCTATTGGATTCGCAATTCCTGTATTGGTAGAATATCTAAATTTTGATGATAGCTTGAATGATTTTGTTTTACTATTTCAAGCTATCATTTATATTGTTTCAGCAATGATTTCCTTTAGTGCTTATACAACGTATTGTGATATATTGAACTATCAAAAAAAGCTCCAGCGACTTGAAAAGAAGAAAGCCGATTTAAAGGAAAATCTTGAGCATCTTTAAATACATAAACATCGAATTGTGTAACCAATTTACCGTCATTGTGATCGAGGTTAAATGTGAATGTTATAACTAATGATATGATGAAAAAAGAGTCACTCTAAGATAGCCATATGGAAGATATAAAAAGAGCAGAGAAAGAAACAAAAAACACACCTGTTACAAAAAAAAGGTACTTAAGAAATGAGCTAAATTTACAATTGCAAAGAGATGTTCAATCAGTAATTGTCATTTGTCGTGATGAATATATGACTATAGGGGAGACAGCAGATTTTCTTAACGTTTCACCTGCTTATCTCAATAAAATGTTAAAAAATAGGGAGCTTTCTTATATAAAAATCGGTAAGAGACGTAAAATCAAAACCAAAGATGTAGTACAGTATCAGCAAATCAGAGACAAAAAGCGTAATCATTTATTGAACAGTTTTTCACAAGGGCTAAAAGAAGATGGATTATATGACTAGAATCTAAAATTAGGACATAATTCATGAGGAAGTTAGTAGTAGTTTTAGATGCTTGTGTCATCATTCCTATGCCCCTTTGCGATACTTTGCTAAGAATGGTTCAGGCAAATTTATTTCGGTTTCATACTTCGGAACAAATATTAGAAGAAACCACAAGAAATCTAGCTAAAATGTTAGCAAAAAGACCTAATATAACCATAGAAACAGCTTTATCAAAAGCAAAAAAAAGAGTTGAACAGATCAAGTTAGCCTTTCCTGAATCTTTAGTTGAACCGAAACAGAAAATTATTAATACACTGAAGAATGACCCGAAAGATCGTCATGTTCTTGCCACTGCCATAGAAGCGAAAGCAAGTCTTATTATTACAGCTAATCTTAAAGATTTTCCTGATTATGCCACTGAATCTTATGCTATAAAGGCAATCTCCCCTGATGACTTCCTTGTTACTCTACTAAATCTTTATGGTTCTCTGAAAATTAAAGATATACTCCATAGACAAGCAAAAGCAGTTAATCTTGACGTAAATGATATATTAATGAACCTCAAAAATAATAGTAATATTTCTAAGTTCGTGAATATGCTTAGTTAAAAATATTTGATTGATAACCATAACCTTTGATATGACTGCTTACAGATTGCTTTATTTGCTTGATTAAACTTTAATTTTGCAGAACATAAAGAGTTTCCTGTTCACGCTCCCAATCTTCTGCACTAATAACTACAAAATCGCCTCCACTACGACGAGTTACTTTCAGTGGCACATGGTCATTGGCCGCTTGTTCCACAAAACTTTTAATGTTGGAGCGAAATTGGTTCACGCTAACTGTTTCCATAAAACAACTCCTTTTAGGTACCGATAATCAGTACTTATTATAACTTCTGAGTCAAAGAAATAACCTAAAATAAAATACCTCTATGCAAAATTGAAAAGAGCATGGGAACTTAAAAAAAGCTAAGGTACGATCGCACTTTAGACTATTCATTTAACTAACATCTCAAAACTTCCCTCTAAAATGGGAATGGTTTGCCCAGAAACACTGTAAACCAATGCTTCTTTATACAGTCTTTGGGCTGTGTGATTATGTAAATTAGCCGAACCTTTACTGGTGATTACCGCCCCTTGGGCGCAACGAAAACCTAAGTTAATGGCCTTTATCCTTAAATTCAGTTTTTCTTGAGTTGTTTTTGATGGTTTTTCGATTTCTGTCAAAATAGTTTGTTTAATATTTTTCAATTCAATCATTAATTTTTCAGAATTTAAAAATACTGATTCAAGTTGTAATTTATTAGCATTTTGATTGATTAATTCTAAACTTTTTTCAGCACAACCAAGGGCAAAAGCACTATTATTTAATATCTGTTTTTCACTATCTTTAATAATCGTTTGAGGGGGATTAATTTTAATAATATCATCATGATGAATATACCATTTTTCCATGGTTGCACTTACTGTATTTGTTGCATCGAGCGCCCCTAGTTGCATCGGTGAATTAATAATTATTTTTCCACCGTTTTTCTCAATATTCCTAAAAGGTGCGATCGCATATAATTCCCCCCCATCCTCTAAAACAGCACCCACAATAAAATATTCAAAAATATTAAACCCTGTAATCCAAAAAATATCCCCCGTTAACTGATAACCATCTCCATGGGCAATGGCTTTTAAAGGAGCATTTTTTAAACGACGTAAATGGGAAAAAGCCACCCCACAAAAACTTAATCCCTTAGCAATATTAGGTAGATATTTTTCCTTTACTATTTGATTATCAGATTTAGACAACATTCCCACAGCGGTTTGATGTTGTGCCTGTAAAAAAGCTAACGCCCCTGAATATTTTGCCATCATCATCTTAGACGTAAAAAAGGTTTTATTACTTACTCCTAAGCCACCCCATTCCACGGGTAATTTTAGACTAAGCCATAAAGGATTATCTTTTGCAATGGTTAAAAAAACTTGTTTTAATAACTCCTTACTATGATCTAATTTATTTGCTTTTTTACTAATATTTTCCTCTAAATATTTTTCTAAATTATTAATAAAATTAATATCATTATCTAATCCCTTATCTTCTTGGTTACTGACTGAAACTAACTGTATTTTTTTATCGAATTTACCCTTTTCTTGTGCTTTATTTTGCCTAATGGTTTCAATAGTTTCTTTGTTTAAACCATAAGCATTAATCGTGGCAGATAATACCTCATAAATATCTGCGATTTCTTCCATTAAATTATCTTCATGAGCTTCTAAAAATTCATTTACTTCTTCTAACAACTTTTGTTTCAAAGAGTTTTTATATTCTTCAGAAGAAAGAGTTTTTATCTGATATGTTTTATTGCTTTTTGTTATTATTTCTGGTATTTTATCCCTGATAAGTTTGTTATATATAATAGTCATTGATTATTAAGTAGAAAGCGATTGCTTTATCGATATAGTATCTATAATAATTTTAATTACCCAATTTCATGTTGACACATTCAATAAAACAAAATGGTAGAACTGTATCATTATCCATGGTTAATTGATAAAAACGATCGCCCTTAAACAAAACAATAAATTAATCCCTACCATCAAAAGAAGTAGTATTGCCAGACCAATTAAAATTGCTAATGCGAAAATTCACCGAACCGATTTCCAAAACAGGATTATAACGTAACAAAATACCATAGGCACGACGGCTGTATTCTACAATATAATCCGTGCTGATAGCCTCATCAGTATCAAGATTAATAAAAGTTTGAAAACCAGCCCTCACAGGGCCATAAACCTGTTGATTTAATCCCAAAGATAACACACGGGAATCAGTAAAACGGTCAAACAAAAAAGGAGAATTACTATTAGCCAAACTCTGACTATAAGTCACATTAAACCCAGTATAATCAAAGGTTTTCCGTGAAAAATTCCCAAACTGCCCCTGTAAACCAACACTACCCGTTAACGAACCTTGGGTATCCCCATTACTATAATAATTACCAATGGCCGTAACACCGTTAGTAATAGCCACAAAAGGAGTTACAGGCACGGGGGTATATTTTAAACCCTCATTAGGAGTAGGGGGCAAAGATTCTCCCCGCCACAAAAAGATATTACCATTTATTAATCCCGCCACCTGACCACGGGTAAGATTGGTTTCATTATCGGTGCGATCGCCACTACCTAATAAATCAAGTCGATCAGTATCTGCCGTAATATTTTGGATAGAACCCTGATAAACTAGACCATAACCACTATTACCCAAAGGAATATTAGGAGAAGAAATAATCGCTCCAATACTGCGTTCTACTGTCTGAAAGCCCAAAGAGCCATTAAATAACCTTTCTCTACTGGTAAACTCCCCCGTAAGACGATAAGGGTTAGCCAAATCACCCATCTTATGATTAAGACGAATATTAGCCCGGAGGCGATCGCCAAAATTTTCCAAATCCAACCCCGTTAAATGGGTAGTTGAAATTAACTCCGTCCGTTCACTAAAAGTAGCATCCAACTTAACCACTAAACCATAACTAGAAGCATTAGTTAAACCCCCATTATCCTCAGGATTAGGAATGTTAGTATCTTCAATAGAATCAGGAAATAAGGCCCTTTGCACCAAAAATTGAGGGGTAATACTTAAAACAATGTCATTTTTGTCATAGATATTAAAATCCCGTTCAATAAACAAACCCCCTAAATCCTCCCCATCAAAACCCACAGAAAAGAAGAAAGGACGACGACGACGAGAACTAAAAGTAAACTGACTAAAGAATAAAGGTAAAGAAAGACTTTGATCTAAAACTACCCTAGCATTATCCGCACTCAAATCATCCCGAAAAGGACTAATATTAGTTAAAGTAGCCTCCCTCGCCCTTACCTCCAAATCTGGAGGAGAAAAAGGATCATTAGTTACCCTAATATTAAAAGCCTTCCAATCCCTGCCGTCAAACTCTACCCTCTCAGCCTCAAATCTTAAGCGAGTTATGGTTTCGTCCTCCTCAGTAACAGGAATACCCAATCTATTTTGTAGGGCTTCCAAATCATCTTCGCTACCCAATAACAAATTTAAAGAACCACTAGAATTAACTTGAGAAACAGAACCTCCACTAGTGCCGATTTGTCCCGAAAAAGGTAATGCAGGACGAATACTAGAAGTATCTCCAAGGCTAACATCTTCATCGAGGGTAGGTTGATAAATTGTTCCCCGAGCATTTTCGATAGTACCCTCATTTTGTACAAAAAAGTACTCGAAGCGATCGCCCCTTAAAAGTTGTTCGCCCCGCTGAAGAGAAACATCACCTTCGGCCACCGCAATTCTCGTATTAAGATTTACCGAAACCTGATCCGCCGCCAAAACCCCATTAGCAAAACGAATTACCACATTCCCTCGGGCATTTACCACATTATCTTGATCCAAAAATTCTTGTTCATCGGCGACAATTTCCACCACATTCGCCAAATCATCACTGATAATGGTGCGGTTAGGTTGGTCATTTTCTTGGGCTATCTCAAAAGAATGGGAATGTTTATTAAAATCAAACTGATATTTTCCGCCCCCCCTTTGACTGGTAATCAATCGCACCGTATCATTATCTAAGCTCTGAGCCAGAGAAAAATTATTTTGACCACTACCCCATCTGAGACTTCTTTCTTGCCCAATCACCTCGTTAAGCACCCCTTGAGGATTTTTTATTCCTAGCCATGGAGATAATTCCAGATTCGGTAACCCTTGTAAAGATAATTGTTCCAAGGAAGAATTTTTGTGCAGAGAATCATTCAAATTACCATCATTATTGGTGTTGAGATCAATAGTTTCTTGATGGTTAATCGTTGTTAATTCCTCTTGAAAATCAACATTGACAGGGGAAACAGCAATTAGGGAGCTAGTAAGAATCGGAATCATCGTAGTTAATTTTCCACTAAATTAGTTTGATCATGAGCCATGGCCATTGAACAATTTTTAATACTTTTAGCCCAAAATTTCAAGCCATAGCAAACTATGCTAAATCATTAATCGCAATTTTTGGTTATTTTTTCCTTTCATGATATTTTCATTTCCTTATCAAACCCAGTTTTTTTGCAAATAAACTTAACATTTCTTGGATAACAAATAGGTCTAATGATAAGCTGATTGTTGCACTAAAATTTGAGATAAAAAATATATATCTAATGAGCGATTTACCTCTTTTATTAAGGGTTGCAAGGGGAGAAAATGGCGATCGCCCTCCCGTGTGGATGATGCGTCAAGCGGGACGTTATATGAAAGTATATAGAGATTTAAGAGATAAATATCCCAGTTTCCGGGAACGCTCAGAAAATCCAGACCTAGCCATTGAAATATCCCTACAGCCTTGGAGGGCATTTCAACCTGACGGGGTAATCATGTTTTCCGACATCCTCACCCCCTTACCCGGCATGGGCATCCCCTTCGACATCGTCGAAAGCAAAGGACCTATTATCGATCCTCCCATCCGTAGTTTAGAACAAATTGAGCAACTACACCCCCTCGATCCCGAAGAATCATTACCTTTTATAAAAACTATTTTAAAAACTCTCCGTTCGGAAGTTGGTAACAAATCCACCGTTTTGGGGTTTGTTGGTTCTCCCTGGACTCTTGCTGCCTATGCCATTGAAGGAAAAAGCTCCAAAAATTATGCCGTTATCAAACGTATGGCATTTTCTGAGCCTGAAATGTTACACAAACTCCTTGGTAAGATAGCCGATGCGATCGCAGTTTACGTCCGTTATCAAATCGACTGCGGAGCGCAAGTAGTACAACTATTCGACTCCTGGGCAGGACAACTCAGCCCCCAAGACTACGAAACCTTTGCCCTCCCCTATCAACAAAGAGTAGTAAAACAAGTAAAAGAAACCCATCCCGACACCCCCTTAATTCTCTATATCAGCGGTAGTGCTGGAGTATTAGAAAAAATGGGACAATCAGGGGTTGACATTGTCAGTGTTGATTGGACAGTAGATATGGCTCAAGCCAGAGCCAGACTAGGCAAAGACATGAAAGTTCAAGGTAATATGGACCCTGGGGCATTATTTGGCACTCCCGAATTTATCAAAGCCAGAATCCACGACACCGTTAAAAAAGCAGGAAATCAAGGACATATTATGAACCTTGGTCATGGTGTATTAGTAGGCACACCTGAAGATCATGTTAGAGTTTTCTTTGAAACCGCTAAAAGCATCCGTTACTAAATTTTAGTAACCTCAGTTCGGGATATTACCAATATTAATATCTTAGTTCAACTTATTGAACGAACTACCGTTAGCCGTGTAATGAATTACACGGTGGGGCAACTGCAAAGAAATCTATTTATAACGAATTATCCGAACTGGATATAATTCATTGCAAGGGGGCTGTGATAATACACTTTATACGTCGGATTTGATATTTATTATCTCAAGTTTGACAAAAAAAAGCCCCTCCCCCATAGGAGAGAGGTTATTATGAAAGTTGTTTAAAAGAATTTAGATATGCTGGATAAATAAAAACGATTAAGAGGTATTGAAAACCCCCACAAATGACAATTATCAATTATCCATTGTCAATTATTAATTCCTATTAAACTACTTACCCATACCTAACTGTTGAGCCTTCTGATATACCTTACCTTCCGTTAACAAAGAAGGAGCGATAACCACCTCAACTTGTTGCATTTCCTTAATGTCCTTTGCTCCCAAAGTACCCATACTGGTTTTTAACGCACCCAATAAATTATGAGTACCATCATCCAACTTCGCAGGACCTGTGAGGATTTCCTTGATCGTACCAGTAGTACCCACATTAATACGAGTACCACGGGGTAACACAGGGCTAGGAGTTGCCATACCCCAATGGAAACCACGACCGGGGGCTTCGGCACTACGGGCAATGGGAGAACCAATCATCACCGCATCCGCACCACAGGCGATACACTTACAAATATCACCCCCAGTGATGATACCACCATCAGCAATGATCGATACATACTTACCAGTTTCCCGATAAAAATCATCCCTAGCGGCTGCACAATCAGCCACCGCCGTTGCTTGGGGAATACCTACCCCTAAAACCCCACGGGAAGTACAGGCTGCCCCAGGTCCAATACCCACTAAGATACCCGCTGCCCCTGCTTTCATCAAATTCATAGCCACTTCATAAGTAACGCAGTTACCAAGGAATACAGGCATAGGCATTCTTTCACAAAAACCAGCTAAATCCAAAGGATCAATGGATTCAGGGGAAAGGTGCGCTGTAGATACCACTGTCGCTTGGATAAAGACGATGTCCGCCCCTGCTTCGGCTACCGCATCACCATAATTAGCAGCCCCTGCGGGAGTTAAACTAACGGCGGCAATACCTCCTTTTTCTTTGATTTCGGTAATTCTTTTTTTAATTAATTCTGCTTTAACTGGTTCACTATACAACTCCTGCATTAATCCCACAAATTCAGATTTACCCACCGAGGCAATACGATCTAAAATCGGGTTAGGATCTTCGTAACGGGTTTGGATGCCCTCAAGGTTAAGCACTCCCATAGATCCTAATTCGGAGAGTAAGACTGCCATTTGTACATCAACAACACCATCCATCGCGCTAGCAATAATGGGGATTTCTCTTTCGATGCCCCCTAGTTCTACTTTTGTATCTGCTAATATAGGGTCTAGGGTTCTCATGCCTGGTACTAAGGCGATTTCATCTATACCATAAGCTCGACGAGCTGTTTTTCCACGACCAATTACGATTTCCACTTTAATATTTAGATTTTCTGCTATAAGTTATCTGCCTAGATTATCAAATTTTGACATCTTTAGGCAAGATAGGAGTAGTGGAGAATTGATAATTGATAATGGACAATGAGCCGTTATTAATTTTGTTGTATGGAGTAATCAATCTCATGTGCTTTTTTGTCAGTGAAGGCGTTGCTATGGAGCTTTAATTTTTCTAGGGTAAAGGGTTAGGATATAATTGTTGGGATAAATAAATTAATAATTAATCAGGAGATATTAAACCATGACTGCTGAAAGTATGTTATTTGGCGGAGCAATTCTTTGTTTTAGTGTTGTATTAGTGGGTTTGGCTTGGGGTTTCTTACTTTTAAAAGTTACAGGGGAAGCTGAATAAAATTTAGATTCGGTTAAGTGTTAGGTAACTAAGATATTGGTCATTTTTTATTAAAAGTTTTCATGAAAATTGCTATTACCGGCGCCACGGGATTTGTGGGCAAGGAGTTAGTTAAAAAACTAGCGGTAAATCATCAAATTGTTGTTCTAACCCGTAATGTTGATAAAGCAAGATCTGTTTTTCCTAGCAACTTACAATCCAATTTAGAGTATATTAGTTATAACCCTAAACAGGCAGGAGATTGGCAAAAACAATTAAATGGTTGTGATGGGGTGGTAAATTTGGCGGGGGCCCCCATTGGAGAAAGATGGAGTCCTAGTTATAAGCAGGAAATTCTTGATAGTCGTCAATTAGGTACTAGAAATCTTGTTGAGGGTATCAAATCTTGTGAGCAAAAACCTGCTTTTTTGATTAATGCCTCTGCTATTGGTTTTTATGGCACTAGCGAAACGGCTACTTATACTGAGGTTAGCCCTGCGGGAGATGATTTTTTGGCTAAGGTATGTGTAGCCTGGGAGGAAGAAGCCCAAAAGGTGAAAGATGTAGATGTGCGCTTGGTTATCTTCCGTTTTGGTATTGTATTGGGGGATGGAGGTGCTTTGGCGAAGATGATTCCTCCTTTTAAAATTTTTGCGGGAGGCCCCATTGGGGAGGGGAAACAGTGGTTTTCTTGGATTCATATTGATGATCTGGTTAATTTGTTAGTAAGGGCGATCGCCCATAGTAGTATTGAAGGAACTTTTAATGCTACTGCTCCTTATCCTGTAACAATGAATCAACTATGTGAGACTTTAGGGGATGTAATGAATCGTCCTTCTTGGTTACCTGTGCCTGGTTTTGCTTTAGAATTACTTCTCGGAGATGGTGCCAAAGTAGTATTAGAAGGACAAAAGGTATTACCAGAAAAAACCACCCAAACCATGGGTTATGACTTCCAATATGCGGATCTTGAATCCGCCCTCAAGGACATCGTAAATTAATTGTCATGGTTGAAGTGTTCGCATCTTCAAAGAAATAAAACCATTGCCTAGTCCCTATTCCCCATTCCCTAACTTCATGACAACTTTTTTTCAACATCTCTCTATAATTGTTGTGGGGAAAACTTGCGATCTCTGCTAAACAATGAGAAGATAAACGGTAAATTCTCTAACAATTTTTAAATTAAAAGTCAAATCGAGTACAAAAAATAATTATGGTGGTTGCAACCCAATCTATTCAAGAACTTTGCATTAATGCTATTCGTTTTCTCTCTATTGATGGGGTAGAAAAAGCTAAGTCTGGACACCCTGGTTTACCTATGGGGGCGGCTCCTATGGCTTTCGTGCTATGGGATCAATTCATGAAGTTTAACCCCAAAAATCCTCAGTGGATTAACCGCGATCGCTTCGTACTTTCTGCCGGTCACGGTTCTATGCTTCAATACTCCCTATTACACCTCTATGGATATGATAGCGTTAGTATCGATGATATTAAACAATTCCGTCAGTGGAAATCTAAAACCCCCGGTCACCCCGAAAACTTCGTTACCGCAGGGGTAGAAGTCACCACAGGCCCTCTGGGTCAAGGTATCGCTAATGGTGTTGGTTTAGCCCTAGCTGAAGCCCATTTGGCGGCTAAATATAATAAGCCTGATTGCACCCTCATCGACCACTACACCTATGTAATTATGGGTGATGGTTGTAACATGGAAGGTATTTCTGGGGAGGCTGCTTCTATTGCTGGACACTGGGGTTTAGGTAAACTTATTGCTTTATACGATGATAACCACATTTCCATCGATGGTTCTACCGACATCGCTTTCACCGAAGATGTTTCCAAGCGTTTTGAGGCTTACGGTTGGCACGTTCTCCATGTGGAAAATGGTAACACCGATTTAGAAGCCATTGCAAGGGCGATCGAAGAAGCTAAATCCGTTACCGACAAACCTTCTATGATCAAAGTAACCACCACCATCGGTTATGGTTCTCCTAAAAAAGCTAATACCGCAGGGGTACATGGTGCCGCTTTAGGTGGTGATGAAGTGGATGCAACCCGTAAAAACCTCGGTTGGAATTATGAACCCTTTGAAGTTCCCCAAGATGCTTACAATCATTTCCAAAAAGCAGGGGCAAAAGGTTCTGATTTAGAAGCACAGTGGAATGAAACCCTCGCTACTTATAAATCTAAATATCCCACCGAAGCCGCCGAATTTGAAACCATCACTTCTGGTAAACTTCCCGAAAACTGGGCCGATTGTCTTCCTATCTATACCCCCGAAGATAAAGCCTTGGCTAGTCGTAAACACTCTGAAATCTGCTTAAATGCTATTTCTAAAGTGTTACCTCAGTTAGTGGGTGGCTCTGCGGATTTAACTCACTCCAACTTAACTCAAATTGAAGTTTCTGGAGACTTCCAAAAAGGTGCTTACGAAAACCGTAACATCCACTTTGGAGTTAGAGAACACGCCATGGGTGCTATCTGTAACGGGATTGCTCTCCATAACACTGGTTTAATTCCTTACGGTGCTACCTTCTTGGTATTCACTGACTACATGAGAAATGCAATCCGTCTTTCTGCCCTTTCTGAAGCTCAAACCATCTGGGTAATGACCCATGATTCTATTGCCCTAGGTGAAGATGGCCCCACTCACCAGCCCATCGAACACGTTGCTTCTTTACGTTTAATCCCTGATTTACTCGTATTCCGTCCTGCTGATGGTAACGAAACTTCTGGGGCGTACAAAGTGGCGATCGAAACCAAGAAAACTCCTTCCCTCATGGCTTTAACCCGTCAAGGCTTACCTAACCTCGCTGGTTCTTCCATCGAGGGTGTGTCCAAAGGTGGTTATGTGGTTGCCTGTGGTTTCCCCCCCGAAGAATTAGATTTAATCCTTATTGGTACTGGAAGCGAAGTTTCTCTGTGTGTAGATGCCGCTGAAAAACTAAAAGCAGAAGGCTTAAAAGTTCGTGTGGTTTCCATGCCTTGTGTGGAACTATTCGACAAACAAAGCGATGAGTACAAAGAATCTGTATTACCTAAGGCTATTAAAAAACGTATTTCCGTCGAAGCTGGTACAACCTTCGGTTGGGAACGTTTCGTAGGTGATGAAGGCTTATGTATCGGGGTTAATACCTATGGTGCATCTGCCCCCGGTGGAGTTGTCATGGAAAAATTCGGTTTCACCGTTGATAACGTTGTCGCTAAAGCAAAATCTATTCTTGGTTAATTTTGGTTAACTGATAAACTTTTGAGTCACTAAGGGCAAAATTGACTATGATAAGTCAGAAGCCTTTGGTGGCTTTTTTTGTTGATAATAAATATGACTTAATAATGGTTGATAAAAAAAAGATTGCTGTATATGCTCCGTACTTTGCAGGAGGAGGTGCAGAAGCAGTGGAACTGGCGATCGTTGATGCCTTACAACATGATTATAAAGTAACTTTATTTACTTTTGTTGATGTTAATATTGACAAATTAAATAAATTTTATAGCACCAATATTAATACACAAAATATTAAAATTAATTATATTTTATCTCGCCCTTTATCCAAATTAGTTACTTATTTATCTTCTAATAATAAATTTTTTCGAGCTTTTATTTTATATTCTGTTCTGGCACATATTAAGTATTACAAAGATGATTATGATCTGATCATTTCAGGGTATAACGGAGTGGATTTAGGAAAAAAAGGGATTCAGTATTTACACTGGGTTAAAGTTGTAGATGGACAAAATAATTTTTTAGCTCAATTATTTAACTTTTCTAAAGAACAAATTAAGGAAAATATTACAATTACTAATTCTAATTTTACCGCTGAAGCTGTAAAACAAGTATATGGTTTAGATTCTACCGTAATTTATCCTTGTGTGATGCTAGAAGGTTCTAATATTCCTTGGCATGAAAAGGAGGATGCTTTTATTTGCAGTGGTAGGTTAGTGATGGAAAAAGCACCCCATCGGGCTTTAAATATGCTCAAGGAAGTGAGAAAAAGGGGTTTCAATATTAAACTATATTTAACTGGGGGTACAAGTAGCATTTATCAGAGTAAGTATTATCGTTTTTTAAAGAAAGTAGTTAAGGAAAATAGTGATTGGGTTACTCTCTGTGAAAATTTGAGTTATCAAGAATATACACAGATTTTAAATAAGTGTAAATATGGTATTCATTTTAAATTTGAACCTTTTGGTATATCGGTAGCTGAAATGATGAAGGCTGGGGCTATTCCTTTTGTTAAAAATAGGGGAGGACAAATGGAAATTATTGGTATAGATAATAATGATTTATTTTTTGAGAAGGAAAAGGATGGTATAGAAAAAATAGTTGATGTTCTTAAAAATGAAGAAAAGCAGAAAATTTTTAGAAGTATATTAAATGAGCGTCAAAATTTATTCTCTAAAGAAAAGTTTTCTCAAGAAATTAAGAAAATTGTGGATGAATATATTATTTCAATTTAATATTATTATTAAATATTAAAGGTTTTTATTCACATATAATAATGCTTGATGTTATTTATCTATTAACTGTAAATTATGTTCAAAATATTAATTTTATACTATGAATTTAAATTAATAATATAATAGAGGATATACTTTTTAAATTAGAATTTGTTTTCTATCTGAACAAAAAGTAAGTTATCTTAATTGTGTATTATCACATAATTTTTTATTATCAATAGTGTTTATGAAGTTACTTTTTTATGTTCCCTATAATCGGATTGGTGGTGTTGAAAGGGTTATTATCTCTTTAGTGAACGAGCTTAGTCAACAGGTTGAACAACTTATTTTAGTTGCTTCTCCTTCTCTTTTGAGTTATTATCAAAGTCAAATTATTGATAGTGATAAGATAGTTTATCAGCCTTTTACGTTAGTTAATTCTTCTTACAAAAATAAGCTCTTAGGATTAATTAACAAAATCAACATTTTTGCAAACAAAATTAATTTAGATATTTTTAAAAATTTTAAACAAAGTTACTATCAAAACTTGGTTTTTGAACAAATTATTAATAAATATAATATTACTCATTGTCTATATGCGATCGCCAATAGAATCAATCCTCCAAAAGTAAAAGTTCCCCTATTCATGATTAGTTATGATATATTTTGGCATTTTTCACCGCTAACCTATAGTAAAGAATATACTAATGAATATGATTCTAGCTTATTACAATGGCTTCAAAAATCTAACGGCGTAATTACCATTTCCCAGCAAACAAAACAGGATATTACGACACTTTTTCCGCAGTATCAATCCCAGATTAAATGTATTCCCATTGCAGGTTTTTTCTGCTCAGATAATTTATCCAATACTACTAATACAGAAAATAAAAAGGAGATTATTTTTTTATTTCCATCTTCTTTTGGCATTTATAAAGATCATCTTACTGTAATAAAAGCAGGGATTATTTTAGCTAAAGAAAAAAATTATAACTTTAAGGTGGTTTTCATAGGAAAAGAAACTGATAAAATTCTGTCATCAAAGATTAATTTATCTCAACAAAATAGCACCAAAGAATATCAAACCTACATTAAAGAATTAGAATATATATGTCAAGAAAACGAACAAATTATTGATCAACATTTTACAGGATTAGGCTACTGTAGTGATGAAGAATTAGAACATTGGTATCAAAAAAGTAATTGTGTTATTTTTCCCTCCCGTTATGAAGGTTTTGGATTGGCTATTTCAGAAGCCATAGTAAGGGGGATTCCCGTAATTGCCTCTGATTTAACGGTATTCAAAGAGCAAGTAGATTTATATCAATGTCCTGAAAGGGTAATATTATTTCCTTGCCATGATAGTCAAGAGTTATCAAGAGAAATAGAGCATTTTATACAAAATCCCATTGAACCTTTAAATGAAACTGATATAGAACATTATCGAAATACTTGGAATTGGGGCAAAGTAGCTCAAACCTATATTGAATACCTTAAGCAATGGTGAGGATAACTAATATATTGTGTGGTGGGCGTTGCCCACCTAAAAACTAATTACTAAGAGATAAAGCAGGGTTTGTGGTCGTATTTTTTACCTGAGGTTTGATACTACGAAGACTGGGAAAAAGAAAATGATTCTCCTCCACATATTGAGCGCCAAATAAACCTTTTTCTGCCCAAAAATAGCGATCTGTTGTATGTTCGTTCCTTTTTACTACCAATAAAGCTGGGGGAGTAATACCATTGGCCCGAATATGTTTTCTAGCTGCGGTTACGGGCTTATCTTCTCCACTTTCAATATAGTGATGGGGTACTAACTCTAATATTTTTCTTCCTTCAAGACGGCGACGGCTTTTACGCTTTCTTTTTCTAGCCAAGTTTATTTCCTCCTTGTTATTGTTGTCTCGGATGTCTTACGGGCTACATCTGATTCCATGGAGTGATTATATAATTTTTCCCTAAATCTGTCAATGGTTAAAGGGGTTGTTTTTACTAAGTCTTGGTGTGGTATGACGATCGCCCTTAGACCATTTCAAAAGAACAAAAAATAAAGTCATCATTTCAAAACATAGTAATGATTATAGAGGGAAAATGAGCAACTAGAGCGAGGTATAATAAGAGCCTGGTTGTGAATAAAATGTCAGCAAAAATAAAGCAACCATACTTATTTTGAGCCTAAAAAATATCAAGAATTTTTATGAGTGACAATATCCGCATTTTAATGTGCGCTCCAGATCATTATGATGTTGACTATGTAATTAACCCTTGGATGGAAGGAAACATCCACAAATCGAGTCAACAAAAAGCGGTGGAACAATGGAAAAACCTACACAACATCATTAAACAATACGCTACAGTCGATCTAGTTAACCCCGAAAAAGGTGTTCCTGACATGGTATTTACCGCCAATGCAGGATTAGTATTAGGAGACAACGTAGTCTTAAGTCGTTTTTATCATCCCGAAAGACAGGGAGAAGAACCCTATTTTAAAGCATGGTTTGAACAAAACGGCTTTACGGTTTATGAATTACCTAAGGATTTACCCTTTGAGGGAGCAGGGGATGCCCTTTTTGACAGGGAAGGACGTTGGCTATGGGCAGGTTATGGTTTTCGTTCGGAGTTAGATTCTCACCCCTACATCGCCCGATGGCTAGATACAGAGGTTTTATCCTTGAGGTTGATTGATAATCGCTTTTATCACCTTGATACCTGTTTTTGCCCCTTGAGCAATGGTTATTTACTTTACTATCCCGAGGCCTTTGATAGTTATTCAAATCGCCTCATTGAAATGCGCGTCCCTGAAGATAAACGTATTATCGTAGAAGAACCTGATGCGGTGAATTTTGCTTGTAATGCGGTAAATATCAATGATGTGGTAATCATGAATAAGATTAGCCAAGATCTTGAACAGCGTATTACCCACAAAGGTTTTAAGGTAGTGCAGACTTCTTTAACAGAGTTTCTCAAAGCAGGGGGCGCCGCTAAATGTTTAACCTTGAGAGTTACTGAGCCTATTTTAGAGGATGTCCACGCCAATGACTATGTGGAAAGTCGAGTTATTAAAATGGAAGGCCATTTACTCGATAGCGGTATGATGAATCGAGCCTTAGATTTAATCGTTTATGAAGGCGGTAGTTTTAAGGTACTCAATTTTAATTTAGGAGTGGAAAGACAAAGCCCCTCTTGTGCGGAAGTGAGAATTTCTGCGCCTTCTAAGGATGTCATGGAAGATATTATCAGTCAATTGATTGACTTGGGAGCCGTATCTCCTCCCGAAAAAGAATCTGATGTGATATTAGAAACTGTGGTTAAGGCTGGGGTTTCCCCCGATGATTTTTATGTAACAACTATTTATCCCACAGAAATCAGGGTAAATGGTAACTGGATTCAGGTAACTAATCAAAGGATGGACGGTGCGATCGCCCTTAAGGAAGAAAACGGCACGTTAACCGCTACCTGTAAACTATTGCGTGATTTAGAAGCAGGGGAAAAAGTAGTAGTAGGAGTCGATGGCATTCGTACCATTCGAGCCTCCCAATCCCGTGAGCAACGCAACAAACCCCAAGAATTTAGCTTCATGAGTGGCGGAGTATCTAGCGAACGTCGAGTAGAATTATTGGTTGAACAAATTGCCTGGGAAATGCGCCATATCCGAGATCAAGGGGGTAAAGTAACCGTGGTGGCAGGCCCTGTGGTTATCCATACAGGGGGAGCAATTCATCTATCTCGATTAATTGAAGATGGTTACGTACAATGTTTGTTGGGGGGAAATGCGATCGCCGTTCATGACATGGAACAAGCTATGATGGGAACATCCCTAGGAGTTGACATGGGTAAAGGAATACCCGTTAGCGGAGGCCATCGCCATCATCTTAAAGTAATTAATATGGTGCGCCGTGCGGGTAGCATCGCCAACGCCGTAGAGCAAGGATTAGTAACCAAAGGTATCATGTATCAATGTGTTAAAAATAACGTTCCTTTTTGCCTTGCGGGTTCAATTCGAGATGATGGCCCCTTACCTGATACCCAAATGGATTTAATTAAGGCTCAGAGCGAATATTCTCGCCTAGTACAAGGATCAAACATGATCTTAATGCTCTCTACCATGTTACACTCCATTGGCGTAGGCAATATGACCCCTGCGGGAGTAAAAATGGTATGTGTGGACATTAATCCTGCCGTGGTAACCAAACTGAGCGATCGAGGTTCGGTGGAATCTGTGGGCATCGTTACAGATGTTGGTTTATTCCTCAGTCTTTTGGTACAACAGTTAGACAAATTAACTAACCGTTATCAAGTGGCTCAAACCGTCTAAGATTATTTGGTGGGCATTGCCCACCCGACAAAGTTTCCAAAATTTCTTAACATTAACCTGAGTTGGGAATAAAATTTATAGTCTGGTAATTCATTGCAAGGGGAGTGATGATATATTATCTATTTACTATTATCCCTGAGGTTAATTACCCACCTTAAAACCCTCAACAATCTCCATAGAAGTGCAAAAGGAGATCATTAAATATGGTTTCAAACCAAACAAAAGACCTAAAAACCCCATTCAAGTTATCATAGATTTTTTATTATCAATGGTTTATTGACACCTAATAACAGTCGTGCTTTTATCTCCATCTAATACAGAAGAATATATTTGTTCACAAAATATCAACTTGTTTATCAACGCTGAATGTAAAGAATTATCCACCCAAGGGGCAAAAGGGAGATATTTAAAACTAATTTCTAATGTGCCAGAAAAAGAGGCACTAAAAGTATGTTTATGTGAAGACAATTATCAGGGATGGTTACCCCTATCATCCATAAAATACTTACAACCTGCCAAGGAAAAATATCAGAAAAAAACTGTTTTTCGTGAATACATTGCCCAAAAAATTCCTGCCATTATCAATTTTTGCTTACAAGCCCATCAAGTATCTAATTATTATTTATGGGGTGGCACCGTAGCCCCTAACTATGATTGCTCGGGTTTAATCCAGTCAGCCTTTGCCAGTGAGGGAATATGGTTACCAAGGGATTCTTATCAACAAGAAGATTTTTGTCAAAAAATAAATAGAGAGGAATTAGAAAAAGGGGATTTAATTTTTTTTGGTGTTCAAAAAGTTACCCATGTAGCCCTTTATTTGGGAAATAATCAATACATTCATAGTTCAGGTAAGGATATGGGTAATAATGGCATTGGTATTAATCATTTAACTGATGATCTTGATCAAGTTAGTGGTAATTATTATCGAGAATTGTGGAGTTATGGTAAAGTCATGCAGTCTTTGTAATTATCCACTTTAACTTTTACGCAAAAAAAATCCCCTCTCTGTTACGGAAAGGGGAAAGAAAAAAGATTCAATGTCAATTAACGCTCTATTTGAGGCATGGCAGATAAATCAACTTCTGCAACCTTGACGGCAGTTACATGATTTTCCACAATCACAGGTAAAGAAGCCCTTACCTTAGATGCTACTTGCACCGTATCCACATCATAGGTGGTAGTAATTAGCTTAGGATATAAACCAATACCGATAATGGGTAGAATTAAACAAGCGGTAATAAATACTTCACGGGGTTTGGCATCTACCCCAAAACTAGGTAATTGGAGGTTGTTTTCTTCTTTGCCATAGAATACTACTCTCAACATGGAAAGTAGATAAATAGGGGTTAAGATTAAACCGACTCCTGCTAAAAAGGTAACGACTATTTTAAAGGTAGAGCTGTAAGCGTCACTTTGAGCAATACCGAGGAAGATAGATAATTCACTGACAAAACCACTCATACCAGGTAGGGCAAGGGATGCCATTGATGCGGCAGTGAAAAGGGCGAAGGTTTTAGGCATTAGTTTTGCCATACCTCCCATTTCGTCCATCATTAGGGTGTGGGTGCGCTCGTAGGCAACCCCAGAAAGATAGAATAAAGCAGCGGCAATTAAACCATGGGAAAGCATTTGTAACATTGCTCCATTCATTCCTAAATCAGTAAAGGAGGCAATACCCACCAACACAAAACCCATGTGAGAAATAGAAGAAGATGCAAGACGACGTTTGAGGTTAGTTTGTCCAAAAGCCGTAAATGCACCATACACAATGTTTACTACCCCAAGGGTAATTAAAATGGGGGCAAATTTTATATGGGCATCGGGTAATATCTCCATGTTGAAGCGAATTAAACCGTAACCACCCATTTTTAATAAAACCCCTGCTAAAACCATGGATACAGGGGCAGAAGCCTCGCTATGGGCGTCGGGTAACCAGGTATGGAATGGGAAAATGGGGAGTTTTACGCCAAAGGCGATGAGGAAACCTGTATAGGCTAAGACTTCGAGGGCAAGGGGATAATTTTTTAATCCTAATTCGGTAATGTTGAGAGTGAAGGTGTCGCCATAGAATGCTAAAGCTAGTCCTGAAACGAGAATAAAAATAGAAGCTAAAGCGGTGTATAAAATAAATTTAGTGGCTGCATAAAGACGTTTTTTGCCCCCCCAGATAGAAATTAATATATAAACGGGAACTAATTCCAATTCCCACATGATGAAGAATAATAATAAGTCTTGGGCTGCAAATACGCCAATTTGAGCGCTGTAGAGAACTAATAATAAGAAATAGTATAGTCTTGGTTTGTTATCAACTTTCCAAGATGCGAGAATGGATAATGTGGAGATAAAACCTGATAAAACAATCAGGGGCATGGATATACCATCGATGGCTAATGACCAATTTAAACCGATTTGGGGTAGCCATTCATAGGTTTCTTGCATTTGGAAATCGCTAATACCCATGGTGTAATTTTGGGAAATACCGTAGATAATAAGTCCAAAGTTAACTAGGGCGATGAATAGCGCATAGGTTTTGGTGTTTTTGCCGTATTTGTCGGGAATGAGGGGAATGGCTAAGGCACCGATTAAGGGTAAGGCTATAATTGCTGTAAGGTACGGAAAATCATAAGTAAACATGATAAATAGTAATTTATACTCATTACGTTTTCCATTATATGAACTTTTGTAAAGATTGACAACTGGTTGTGAAGGTTTGGTCGTGTAAGGTAAGTTTGGGGTGATAAACAGGGAAAATTTTTGGATGGCTATTGATAATCTAACCTCTGTTCGGGATTTGATGGTAGGGATGTAGCATTATACGTCCGTGTAGGTTATGTGAAGTTCGGAAAATTAGTTATATAAAATACTTAAATGTTTGCGACAAATAAAGCCTCTAAAATGACGTCCCAGCCGAGTTATATTTATAGCAATCTTTTTTATATTTCATATTATCAATAGATTGTATCTTCGTACCCCCACCGTGTAATGAATTACACGGCTAACGATAGTTCATTCAATAAATTGAACTTATTGTACCTTTACTCCCTATCCCCCTTACTCCTGATCTTCAAACCATTGCCTATTGCCAAACTATAAAAATCATACCTTCATTCATCAACGCCAATTTTTGATTACCAGGGACTACCAATCATAGTGAAAGGGGCCCAGTAAAAGGGATGGGAAAAATCCTCTGATTGTCGAGATATTTCGGGTAGTTGTTCGAGGGAAATATTTAAATTAGGGGTAATGATGTTATTACCATCTTCACTTTTTTGAGTGTCTCCTTTTAATAAACTTAATTGGGCTTGACGTAGGGCTTCGGCTTTGATGGTATTGTTTCTTAGGTTGCTATAAAAAGTAGTCATTAAAGCCAAAGTTCCTGTATCACTAACCGGCCAGACACTACCGAGCGCACTTTTAACCCCTGCTTGAACGGCTAATCCTGCAAATCCTAGTTCGGCGATTTCATTACCAAAGGCGGTGTTACAAGCACTTAAGACTAATAATTCAACGCCGAGATCATTTAGTCCTAAACTACGTAATTCGTTGAGGTTCAGGCGATCGTTGTACAATTGAATATAACTTAAGTCTTCTTGGATGGTGTTAAATTCTCCATGAGTACCAAAGTGGACTATGCCATAGGAATTTTGAGCCAAGTTACGACGAATGTTGTCATAGGTAAAGTTTTCATTGGTGAATAAATTTTCTTCCGATGCCTCTTGCCATACCCTCGCAATGGTGGGTAATTCTAAACCCGCTGCGGGTAAGGGGGTAACGGATTGATCCTCAAAGGTTGATGCACCCATGGCTAGTAAGCTGCGATCGCCCACAGGACTATATTCATTATCATTAAGATTAAGACTAGGAGTCAGGGAAATACTATAATTTTCCACTAAATATTGTTGATTTTGAGCATCATATAAAGCCGCCAAAGGCAAAAAGCGCATGTCATTGGGCAACATAAAAACTAAATTATCAATCTCCCGTTCAGTTAATAACTCCTCCAAGGGCTCTATTAACCATTGATAAAGTTGACTGGCATCTTTTAAGTGGCGATCGCCCTGCTCAAAAATATCCGATACCCCAGACCATAAACCATTAACCGCATTAGTAACCTCCTCCCGACTCACAGGCACTACAACCCTCAAAGGATCACCCTCTGCCGTAACAATTAAAATATCCAACTGAGTACCTTCCAAATTTTCAAAATCCGTCACAGGATCGAGATCGGGAACATTACCAATTACCCGCCCAAACTCATTAGTTTTTTGAGCCTCTCGCCTTGCCATATCCTCATCAAAACTCCTTGGCACATAATTACGAGGAGAAAAACCCACATAGATAAAGCCACTTTTAACCCCCGTTCGACTCTCAATGGTGGTTAATATTTCCTTTGCTTGATCAATACTCAAAATTAATAAACTCTCCTCACCCCTCATGGGAATATTTTCCCCCACCGTAGGATTATAGGATGTTTGACTATTACTCGGATCATTCTCATTGGACTGAATTAAAAAAGAAAGCAATTCATCCCGAGGATCGATGATTTCAGGCTCAGGTTCAGGTTCAGGTTCAGGCTCAGGTTCAGGCTCAGGTTCAGGCTCAGGCTCAGGCTCAGGTTCAGGCTCAGGCTCAGGTTCAGGCTCAGGTTCAGGCTCAGGTTCAGGCTCAGGTTCAGGCTTAGGGCGAGGAGGAGTAGTCGGCCTCGTGGGTTGATTCGGAGGGCTTAATGGCTGAACTTCAAAAGTGATATTGATTTCACCACTACCAGAACCCGTTATTTTAGTGGGTTCAGTAATATTATCAGGATCATTTCCCCCCTCAGGAATTCTTAAAAAACCAGCTTGAATAGTTCCCGCCGTACCATTAGGGGTATCGAGAATCAAAGCCCCCACATTTACATCAAAACTAAAATCAGCGGGTACAACTTCAGTATATGTAATAAAAATATTGCCCCCATCTCCACTAGCTCCGTTACTCAACAAACTAGCATCACTAGCCTCCACCAGCCCCAAAGCCCTGAAATTATTTCCCGTGATAATAGATATATTCCCCGCAAAAAGGTCTGAACTAACATCAACACTGTTAACCACCACCGTATCTCCCCCCTGAAGATTGACATCCCCCGACTGAATAAAGGACTTTGAAACAATATCTTGGCTGGTTATGTTGCCCTGAGAAGCATTGACGGTAATATCATCACTATCACCATTAAAAGATAAAGAAATCAGATCCCCTGTTTCCACATTCCCCGTCACAGAAGTAAGAGTAATACCTCCTGCATCACCGCTGTCAAACGCTTCAGAGATAATGTTACCCGTGAGAATATTTTCTTGGGCTTCAATGGTGACAAATCCTGCTTTATTGGTTATTCCAGCCGTTCTGCTTTCCACATCTGATATTTTAATATTCTTTCCTGAAGTGATAGTTATATTACCACCGTTACCATTGGAGAAGTCGCTATTAGCACTGATGGTGGTGGTAAAAATGTCTCCCCCTGCGTTGATGTTTATATTTCCCCCATCAAAAGTAGATGCTGATGAGCTAATGTCGTTGGCCAAAAGAGCGTTACTCGCTTCAATGAAAATATCACCCCCCAAACTATTTAAAGATGTGTCGATGTTAATGTTTTCTCCCTTGAGGGTAATTGAGCCAACGTTGGTAAATGCTGATGTGGTGATAATGGACGAACCATTATTGATGTTGACATCACCGAGATTATTTTCATCTATGTCACTATTAAAAACTAGATTGAGAAAATCATTAGTCGATGAAGGTTCAATTTTTCCGTTAAAGTCAATGTTTCCTGATGCTTCTAGGGTTAGGGTATGGTTATCATCGGTTTCATAGGATAAGGTGGCGTTATCATTCCAAGTTATATTCCCTTCTTGAGTTCCCCCCGTACCTGTGGCAATGGTTACACTACCTTTTGTTAAGGCATTTTTAATGGATTCGACGGGTAAAATGGCGCTATCGTTTTCGGCAGTGAAAGAGTTATTATCGTCATTTATGTTGGTTAATGTTCCACTGTCAACGATTTCTATATTGTAGGGATCTATTAACCATTCTCCCCCTTGTCCGTTGAAGGCACTTACATCGGGTATGGAAGTAATGGTAAAACTTTTTAAACCGCTGGTTTCGATAAATCCTCCGTTTCCTTTGCTCTGACCTCCTGTGGCGCTGAGATTACCGTTAATTCGGGCAAAGTCTTGGGCGAAAATGATGATATTACCGCCGTCCCCTTCATTGATGGCGTTGGCGGTGATATTTGATTCTGGGCTTATGTAGGTAACCGAGGCGTTAGGAATTGTACCTTGTCCCCTGGTGTCTCCGCCGATTTTGATGTTTCCTCCCCCTGTGATGCCGTTGGCGGTGATGGTAGAGTCGATCGCCCCTACATTTTTCCCTAAAATAGTAATATCCCCTCCCATATTATTACCATTGGTGGAGATCGTACCTGAGGCGATCGCACTTCCTTGCCCTTGGGGTATCAACTGATTATTTACCCGCACCTGTCCACTTTCTACCCTGACTCCATCTATTTCTGTCCCTGTTAACAAAGATGGTAAATCTTGAGGGGTGAACCCTAATAAATTTCCTTGCTCATTCTGCGGTATATCAATCTCTAAACTCAGTAAACTACCTTCGGGGGTTATTTTTATCCTTGAAGTACCTTCGACTGCCTGTATATTAATTTTGCCCCCAGAGGTTTCCACGATTCCCCCATGGATGACATTCCCGCCGATTAGGTTAAGATTTTGCCCGACACCAAGGGTTAGGTTTCCGTTGTTGATGATACTACCAATATTATCTTGACTAAAAATAAAACTTTGGGGGTTTCCCACTAATTTACTATAATCATTAGAACCTATGGCGCTAAAAACCCCATCAGCAAAACCGATACCCGTGGCAGTGGTGGCACTAAAATTGGCCGGAACATTTAAACTAGCCCCTTTTCCAAAAATAATTCCCGCAGGATTCATCAAAAATAAATTGGAGTTACCACCCATTACCTGTAATAAACCATTGATTTGGGATGGGTTACCCCCTGTGATACGGGTGAGGATATTTTGGATATTGGGATTGGTTAAAAATGTGGCGATTTGTTCACTACTTAAGCCAAATTCTTGAAAACTATGGAATAAATTTTGACCGTCAGCCGATAGGGTTTGACCGTTAATGATAATATTATTACCTTCTATTTTAATGGTAGTGTCTGTGGTGCGATCGATCACAATTTCTTGACCATAAACCACCGGGCTATAAAAGATACTTAACCCCGACACAAAAGAAACCAGCAAAGTCGACCTTCTAGCCATCATAGTTTCACTCTCAAAAAAATAGTTTTATTACCCTATCAATGTTGAAATTACCTACGTTTAAAACCGTCTGTTTTTACCAAATTTTAGCACTAGATTTTTATTTCTAAAAAAATGTTTACAAAGAGTATTAAAACAATGGACAACTAACCTATTATCAGCCTTACCCCCCATCTCCCTAACACTTGTAACCTAACACTTTAATAATATTTACCTAACCTCCGTTCGAGATTTGTAATTATTATGAGGTTTCAGGTTGTAATTTATTAATTGTCCATTGTCAATTATCAATTGTTTACACGACTATAAATTTTATCCTTAACTCAGATTACCTAAGTCTTCCCGAGCGTAAAATACTAATTACCAACCACAAACCGAGGAAACTAGCCACAGCAAATAATATGTTACTCAGTAACATCAATTGGGGTGTTGTTGCCCCCGTGGAAATAATTGCCGCCCCGACAATCAGCGCCCCTACCACAATACTAAACGAGAGGCGGTTAGCAGAATCATCAAGGCTACGACGTAGGCTATCTAATTCCCTGATTTGTAAATTAAATTGCAGGGTTTCTGAACTTAATCTATCTAAAATTACATCAAGTTGACGGGGCGATCGTAATCCCACCGACTTTAAATCTAACACCGTACGAAAAACCGTTTGTAAAGGAGTTTCCCCCAACAACTGACGACGGAGTAAATCAATGGTTAAAGGTTTAATCTCATCCAAAAGATTAATTTGTGGGTTAAATTTTCGGGCAACTCCTTCTAAATTCGCCAAACTTTTAGCATACAAACCCATATTACCTGGCAACTTAACCTTATTGTTTCTACTTACCTCTAAAATCTCATAAAAAACCTCACTAAAATTAATCTGAGAAAGACTTAAATTATAATACTTCCTCAGCATAATATTATAGTCATTTTCTAACCTAGCAATATTTGTTTTTAAAGAAATATTTTCCGATAATTCTAAAGTTAATTGAGCACATTTTTGAGCATCAATATCTACCACAGCCAACAACATTTCCGTTAATAATTGTTGAGTGCGAGGATCTAAACGCCCTATCATACCACAGTCAATGAGGGCAAGACGACCATCATCAAGATAGAAAATATTACCGGGATGGGGGTCAGCATGGAAAAAACCATCTATGTATATTTGTTGAAAAAAAGCCCTAAATAAAATAGTGCTTAATTCTGTTCTAATATTATTATCAGGCTTCTCCTCAAAAGTAGGAATATCAGCTTCTAAAATAGGCTTACCATCTAACCATTCCATCACCAAAATTTTCTTAGTTGTGTAGTCCCAAAAAATTTCAGGAATTACTATTTTTTGAGGATCAAACCATTTACTCTTAGACAAATTTTGCCTTAATTTATCAGTGAAAGTAGCCTCTTTCCTAAAATCTAATTCCGCTAATACTGCGCTCGTAAACTCCTCAGCTAAACTCACCACATCATAATCATTACCAAAATCACTCAAGGCGACTAAATCGGCAATGCCCTTAATAATATTAATATCCTGATTAACAATTCTCTCAATATTAGGACGTTGCACCTTAATGGCCACATCAACCCCTGATACCAAAGTAGCACGATGTACTTGAGCAATGGAACCGGCCGCCACAGGTTGGCGATTAAAACTAGAAAAAATGTTCTCTAGGGGTTGATTATATTCTTGCTCCAAACTTTTTTCTACCTCCCCCCAAGATACAGGAGGCACATTGGCTTGTAATGCTGTTAATGCTTCAATATATTTTGGAGGTAATAAATCGGGGCGAGTGCTTAATAATTGCCCGAATTTCACATAAAATGGGCCCAATTCCACTAAGATACGGCTTAAAACTTCGGGGGTTGGTAGTTGTGGTTTATCTGATTTTCCCCCCGTCAAAATCCCCCGCATATAATCCCAGCCATTACCCAAGACAATTTCAATGATTTCTCTTTGGCGGGAACTTGTTTTTGTTTTTGTAATAGATGACATAAATAATTTTTTGGGATAATAGCTATTTGTTTTCCATTAATATAGCAATTTGACCTCAAGATCATCTGATATTTTTTTTATTCTTTTTTACTAGCCCACAATTTGAGTAGAAAAAATAAACATAATAGAAAATAACCCGTGGTTAACATCCCATTAAGATACATTAAACGAAGGGAAAATAAATCATTACTTAAAACACTGCCCAACCATAAACTACTATAAATTATCAACCATCCACCTCCTAACTTGAGAGATAAACGGCTAATTTTTTTTATTTGAGTAGTTTTATATTCCGAGGAGGAAAGAACGCTAATTAAGGCAAAAATAAGACCAATTACAGGCATTAAATATAGTGACAACCAAAATTTATTTGGGTTTTCTTCGGGGTTATTATTTTTCATATAACTTGAGTTCGGGATAAAAGTTTTAGGAATTTTAAAGATATGAACAATGAACAATTAAACTATTATCACCCTTACCCCTCACATCCCATACTCCTTAACCTGACAATGAAAATCTAGTTTTATACAAATTGTAATCTAATTGACAATTTATCGAAAAATGATCGACAATGGAGGGGTAGTCAATACAACTTGTGAGCTTTAAAAATTAAGTATTAATGACGAAATTATTAGAATTTACTGAATCCGATAATAGATTGTCTAATCGTTTCATTGAGCTAGATCCCCAAGGATATTTTATCATTTCCATTGACCGAGAAAAAGAGTTAATTTGTGCAGAACATTACAGCAATGCGATTAATGAGCAGGGTTTGGCTGTTGATCCTGATACGGGGGAGGTGATAGCCTGTAAGGGTGCTAAACCTCGTCAGGCGGTGACAAAATTTACGGGGACGACGGCGAAGGAAATTTGTATTAAACTTTTTGAGGAAAGTTGTCCCCCTCCTGTTAGTATGTTTGACCATGCTGCTTATTTAGGTAGGGAGTTTGTCAGGGCGGAAATTGCTCTTAAAACTGGAGAGGATTATATTCAAGATTAGGCCCTATTAATTATTTTTTTGGCGTTGGTGAATTAAGGTATGATTTTTGGTTTAGTTTGGCAATGGGCAATAGTAATAATAGTTTTAATACTATACATTTACTGTAATTCAATAATGTTTCATGCTCAAAATCAGCAATGCCATTTCACGGTAATAAGGAATTTAAATTCCTTGCCTCACAATTAATCAACGTTGTTCATTATAAGCATTAATCTGGTGAGTAAAATAATAATTGCGGGGGAAGAAGTTGCCCCTTCTCAGGTGAAGCAGATACAAATTCCCGTGGCGAAGTTGCCGACTCAGACAATGATGTCTTTGCCTGTGACGGTGATTAATGGTAAGGAGGATGGGGCAAGGTTATGGTTAAGTGCGGCGATTCATGGAGATGAGATTAATGGGGTGGAGATTATCCGCCGTGTGGTTTCGTTAATTAATCCTGAGCGGTTAAAGGGTTGTATTATTGCGGTGCCTATTGTCAATGTGTTTGGTTTTATTGAACAATCGCGCTATTTGCCTGATAGAAGGGATTTGAATCGCTCTTTTCCTGGTTCGGAATCTGGCTCTTTGGCTTCTCGTTTGGCGGAACTTTTTATGCGGGAGGTGGTGGCGAATTGTACCCATGGTATTGATTTACATACGGCGGCCATTCACCGTGTTAATTTACCCCAAATTCGGGCTAACCTTGAGGATGAGGAAACAAGACTATGTGCGATCGCCTTTAATACCCCAGTGATGATTCATGCTACCACAAGGGACGGTTCTTTGCGTCAAGCGGCTAGTAAAAAAGGTATTCCTATTTTGTTATATGAAGGGGGAGAGGCGCTCAGATTTGACGGTAAAGCCATTGATACAGGAGTCAGAGGAATTTTAAGGGTAATGAATTACCTAAAAATGTACAATATCTATAACCATGATCTCGAAAAAAAATCTATCATGGTTCATAAATCCAAATGGATAAGGGCATCTAGTAGCGGAATCTATCTTTTAGAAACGGAATTAGGGGCAGAGGTGAGGAAAAAGCAGGTTTTAGGTAAAATTACTGATCCCTTTGGTAATAAAAGTGTTGCCATCAAAGCACCTTTTAGCGGTATAGTAATCGGTCATGTACAAAATCCCTTGGTTAATCAGGGAGATGCTATCATTCACCTGGCTTCTGCTGAAGAAACATAGATGATACTTAATTCAGAAACTATCGGCAAATTAGCATAGCTAATAAATATATTTTCTCAAAAAAATGATTATAAGAATAGTTCTTGTTTGGATTTTAATTGCCATAATAGAAACCATTCAAGGTATTGTCAGAGTTAAATTTGTGAGCCGAAAAATAGGAGAACCTTTAGCAAAAAAAATAGGTATAGTTAGTGGTTGTTTTTTTATTTTTTTAATTACTTGGTTTACATTTTCTTGGATTAAACCTATGAATATTTTTGATAGTTTGTTAGTAGGTTTATTGTGGTTAATTTTAATGGTTGTTTTTGATATTTTATTGGGTAGATATATATTTCATTATTCATGGAAAAGAATTGGATATGACTTCAATATTTATCGAGGAGGTTTTTTAGGAATAGGCATGATGTTTTTATTTTTTGCCCCTACATTAGTGTTTGTTTTAAGATAAAAATTATTATTAATTGATTATTTTTTGCTTTTTATTAATTTCCTTTTGCTAGGATAGCAACTCCATAACAGGCTTCTGAGTAGGGCGATTTAGTGACAGGCACATTTAATTTTAAGGCTCTTATTTCTTGCCATTTCTCATTAACAGAACCTCCCCCTGCTGTATATACTTTAGTAAGATGATTAGCCCCTAATTCTTGTAATAGTTGATAGCCTTTTTGTTCAATTTCTGCGATTCCTTCTAATATTCCTTGTAAAAAAAGAGTAGGATTATTAGGTTTTGGAGTTAATTTTGGTGGTAATTCAGGATTATTAATAGGAAAACGATCGCCCTTATTAATTAAAGGATAATAATGATAATTAACAAGACTATTAGGATTAATATCAGCACTTAATTCCTCCAACTGTTGAGATGAAAAAAAATGTTTTAACACAGCCCCCCCCGTATTAGAAGCCCCCCCAGTTAACCATAGGTTACCAAAACGATGACTATAAATACCATAACGACTATCATCAATTTTAGTTTCACTAAGGAGTTTTAGCACAAGGGTTGAGCCTAGGGAAGTTACTCCCTCCCCTGGAGTTGTGACACCACTAGCCAAAAAAGCGGCAATACTATCGGTTGTACCTGTTTTAATCACACATCGAGGATTAATATTAAATTTTTTACTAATGTCTTCGGTGATAGTCGCCACGGTTTCTCCTGGCTGTTTAACCATGGGTAAAAGATGGGAAAAAGGTTGATTTTTCAACCATGGGGGATAGATTAAATTTTCTACGTCATAACCTAACTTAAGGGCGTTATGGTAATCGCTGATGCCCAATTTACCATGTAATAAAAAACCAAGATAGTCTGCTTGATGAAGAAAATAACGGGCTTGGTTAAAAATAGATTGTCCATACCACCAATAAAGTTTGGCGAGGCTAGAAGTGGCGCTGAGGGTAAGATGATTTTGGGGTACAAACTCCCTTAGATACTTGAGAGTATCTTTTCCCCGACTGTCATGATACCAAAGGGGATTGGTGAGGGGTTTCCCCATCTCATCACATAATAAAACAGTGCTTGATGTACCTGAAAGGGCGATCGCCCTTAAATTTTGCCTTATATTAAGAGGTAACTGAGACAAAATCTGCCATAATACTTCAGACCAATGGGAACAATGATCATAATTAGAAGATTCTATTTTAATCATATCTCCAAACCGATGATTTTGATCCACCGTAACAGCCCTTACCCCCGAAGTACCAAAATCAAAGCCAAGATAAAAACTATCCACCACAGTACCTAAAAAAGCAACTGTTTAATTATGCCATGAAAAATTATTCAATAGTCCCAAACCATTATCAGCAACTATTCCTCCTCATCCTCCTGTAACAACTTCTCACACAAACTTTTTAACCTCATTCGTGGAATATAAGGCCATCCGCCCACCTCCTCCATATGACGTACCAAAAGATAAAGACGATGACGATTAGTAGGCAAAGCAGGGTTTAAAAAACTATCACTAACATGGCGATGGGTTGCCTCTAACTCCCTTAAAACGTGCAGTATTTTCAAACAGTCACCATCGCAACTTTGAGCTAAATCCGTAATTTGCTCATTAATCAATGCTATTTTTTCCTGTAAATCCTGATATTTTACTTCTTGATTGTCCATTCGGCGTTAATATGATTATCCCATTGTCAATGATAATCACTTGAGCTGATATTTATCTAGTTTTTCGAGAATATTTATCTATATTTTTAACTTTAGCATTGAACGGATTTCGGTAAACACCCCACAACTACGTTACAAAACGTTATATTCTAAAAGAATAGAAATAATAATATCTTCAGCCATAAAAATATAACTGAGTATCAAAAATGCGAGTAATTTTAATGACAGGAAAAGGCGGAGTCGGAAAAACCTCCGTTGCGGCCGCCACAGGGTTAAGGTGCGCTGAATTAGGACATAAAACCCTAGTGTTAAGTACCGATCCAGCCCATTCCCTAGCGGACAGTTTTGATTTAGAATTAGGTCATGAACCCAAAAAAGTTAAAGAAAATCTTTGGGGTGCAGAATTAGACGCTCTCATGGAATTAGAAGGTAATTGGGGAGCAGTAAAAAAATATATTACCGAAGTATTACAAGCAAGGGGCCTAGATGGTGTACAAGCCGAAGAATTAGCCATTTTACCAGGGATGGATGAAATTTTTGGTTTGGTGAGAATGAAACGCCACTACGACGAAGGGGAATTTGATGTTTTAATTATCGATTCTGCGCCCACGGGTACAGCCCTAAGACTCCTTAGCCTTCCGGAAGTGGGGGGATGGTACATGAGAAGGTTTTACAAACCCCTACAGAGTATGTCAGCTACATTACGTCCTCTTTTTGAGCCTTTCTTTAAACCCATTACGGGTTTTTCTTTGCCCACCAATGAGGTAATGGATGCCCCCTATGAGTTTTATCAACAAATTGAAGCCTTAGAAAAGGTTTTAACCGATAACACCCAAACATCTGTGCGGTTGGTAACTAATCCTGAGAGGATGGTTATTAAAGAATCTTTGAGAGCCCATGCTTATTTGAGTCTTTATAATGTCTCCACTGATTTGGTGGTGGCTAATAGAATTATACCTGATCAGGTGGATGATCCTTTTTTCCAAAGATGGAAGGAAAATCAATCGGTTTATAAACAAGAAATTTATGATAATTTCCATCCTCTCCCTGTGAAGGAAGTTCCTTTGTTTTCTGAGGAGATGTGCGGTTTAGAGGCATTAGAGCGTTTGAAGGATACTTTATATAAAGATGAAGATCCTAGTCAAGTGTATTATGCAGAAAATACCATTAGGGTAATTCAAGATGACGCTAATTATAGTTTAGAGCTTTATTTACCTGGTATTCCTAAGGAGCAAATTAAACTTAATAAGACGGGAGATGAATTAAATGTCAGAATTGGTAATCATCGCCGTAATTTAGTTTTACCCCAAGCCTTGGCGGCTTTACAACCTTCTGGGGCAAAAATTGAGGAAGATTATCTTAAAATTAAGTTTTCTAGCCCTTCTTAATAAATCGGTTTAGGTTAAATTGGTGGGCTTTGCCCACCTCCATATATTAATAACGGGCGTTGTTAATTTTGAATATAAAATATTATTGAATTATATAAAGTTCGGATAATTTGTTGTAAATAGATTAATTGTACTTTCGCAGTTGCCCCACCGTGTAAACAATTAACAATTAATATCTTTTGCCTGTTCCCCGTTCCCCGTTCCCTGCCTTAATTAGTATATTATTGACACAGGATTTAGTATAAGATATTGCTAATTGGTAAGTTATCAAGTGGACTTGATATTACGCCAAATATTAAGTATTAAAACTTTTTTTACCATTGTCCGTTGCCTATTCCCTAACTAAACTATAAATCATACTTTTATTCATTAAGCCCTAATAACGGATGCGAGGATCAATATAAGCATTTACAATGTCAATGGTGATACTGGCAATAACAACGATCGCACCGAAAAAAACCATAATTCCTTGTACGGTGGGATAATCTCTTTGGGATATGGCTTCATATAGTCTATTACCAAGGCCTGGCCAAGAGAAAGTCACTTCCGTTAAAACAGCGCCTCCTAGGAGGGATGCAAAGGTTAAACCCATGACGGTAATAACGGGAATAAGGGCGTTTTTGAGGGCGTGGGCAAAAAGGATTTGTCTTTCTGGTATTCCCCTTGCCCTAGCGGCTTCTACATAATCAGATTGAAGGGTTTTTTTGAGATTTACCCTAACTATTCTTTCAAAAATACCGCTAATTAAAATACCGAGGGTAACGGAGGGCAGGGCGAGGTAGTGAAGGGCGGTGAGTAGTTGCCCCGGGTTGAGGGTTAAAAGGCTATCTAAGACATATAAGCCCGTGATGTGGCTAGGGGTGGCGGTGGCAATGGGAAAACGAGTGCCGAGGGGAAACCATCCTAGTTGCACGGAAAAAATAATCTGCATTACCATGCCCATCCAAAATAGGGGTAGGGCGTAGGTGATGATGCCAAATAGTCTCCCTGCTACATCATATATGGTGTTTGGTTTGGAGGCCGAGATGAGTCCGATGGTTACTCCAAGGGCGATCGCCACTACCATGGCAAAGAAGGATAATTCAAGGGTGGCGGGAAAGTATTGACTGATAACTTCTTTTACTTCTAAACCACGGCTAGTAATAGAAGATCCTAAATCAAGCCGTAATAATTGCCCTAAATAACTAATATATTGGATAAAAAGGGGCTTATCTAAACCCATTTGTTCCCGGAGGGCTTGTTTTGCGGATTCTGGCGCTCTACCTCCTAAAATAGCATCGGCAGGATCTCCGGGGGTAGCCCTTAATAGTAAAAAAACGATGGTTACGATAGTCCATAGCATTAATGGTGCTAATAAAATACGGGCAATGATATAGTATTGCAGAGATTTAGAACGGGACATACATTAATTTAAGATATTTAGGGCGGGGAATGGGAAATGATGATAATATTTTTATCTTTTGTATTATTATTTAATCAAAAAATTGCGAGAAAAATTAATGGCTCAGTCTTGGTTAAAGAATATTAATAATAAGGTTAGATCTTTATTTATAAAAACTCAAACCATTAATCAAAATGAAGATGATTTATTGGAACTTCCTCAATTTTTAAAGATTGATATTAAAGAGTATATAGAATCGTTGGATTGTCCCATAGCTTATCAGGAAAGTGTTCAAGGGGCGATCGCCCCTACCCTAGAAAAGTGGTTAAAAGATCCAGAAGCCGAAAATAGCGTTGTTATTGTAGGAAATCCTGTGGAAAATCTTAGTAAGATAATTGACAATAGTATCGAAAATTGGAAGGGCGATCGCCCCACCCTCGAAATTATTACCCCCCTACCATTTCCC